>JBDLWE010000037.1:0-13890 GCA_039804445.1 Bacteroidota bacterium
TACCAATGAATTTGTGCTAATCTTTTAAATCTGTGGCTGAAATACTTTGTTTGCGACTTTAGAAACAATTCCATCTTGAAAAATAGGTCGTAGTTTTCAAATTTTCATTATTTTTACGAAAACAAAAAACCACAAATGGAAAAACTACTTTCCTACTTTCTCTCACCAATCGCAATGTTGCTTTTTCTGTTAGCATTGATTGTTTTTCAGCCTATTCAATGGTTGTGTTTGAATATTTTTGGCTACCAAGCCCACAAAAAAAGTGTCGATTACCTAAATTTTCTATTGGTCAGAATAGGTCACTTGCTTGGCAATAGATATGATTTTCAGCATCGAGAATTGATTCCCAAAAACGTTCCAATTATTTTTGTAGCCAATCATCAAAGCATGTATGACATTATCGGCATGATTTGGTTTTTGCGGCGTTTCCATCCAAAATTTGTGTCCAAAAAAGAATTAGGGCGCAACATTCCTAGCATTTCCTATAATTTAAATCATGGTGGTTCGGTACTTATCGACAGAAAAGATCCAAAGCAAGCCATTCCAGCCATTGCTGGACTTGGCCATTACATCCAAAAACACAACCGATCGGCAGTTATTTTCCCAGAAGGAACCCGCAGTAAAAACGGGCAGCCGAAACCATTTGCTAGTACGGGTCTCAAAATTTTGTGCAAAAACGCACCATCGGCAGTTGTAGTACCGATAACCATCAACTATTCTTGGAAGTTTCACAAATTTGGAAGTTTTCCGTTTGGTCTTGGCAAAAAACTTATCTTTACTGTTCACAATCCATTAGTTGCTGCTGATTATGATTTTGATGAATTGTTTTTAAAAATTGAGCAAGACATCAAGACCGCAATTGTAATATAAGTTCTCTACTGGTAAATATTACTTTAAATTATAAAATCAAAACATAAAATGTCAATAAAAAACGTCCGTCTAGAAGTCATGCAGTTTTTAGAGCAAAAAGTCGATGGCTTCTTGGAGCAATTTCTTATTCCAATCGAAAAAATTTGGCAACCAACAGATTTTTTGCCCGACTCGCAATCAGACACTTTTTTTGAAGAAGTTCGAGAGTTGCGCGAGCTTGCCAAAGATTTGCCCTATGATTTTTGGGTAGCACTAGTGGGCGATACCATTACCGAAGAGGCCTTGCCAACCTATGAATCGTGGCTTATGGACGTCGAAGGCATCGACAATGTCGAGCGAAATGGCTGGAGCCGCTGGGTACGACAGTGGACTGGCGAAGAAAACCGACATGGCGATTTGCTCAATAAATACCTTTATTTGTCAGGCCGTGTCAACATGCGCGAAGTCGAAATCACAACACAACACCTGATAACCGATGGTTTTGACATTGGCACAGGACGTGACCCATACAAAAACTTTGTGTACACCAGTTTTCAAGAACTCGCAACCTATGTTTCGCACAACCGAGTAGCGCAACTTGCAAAAAGCTATGGCGACAACAAACTTTCTAAAATGTGCAAAATGATTGCTGGCGACGAAATGCGTCATCACCATGCCTATTCAGAATTTGTGACCCAAATATTCAAAATCGATCCATCAGAAATGATGCTTGCATTTCAAGCCATGATGAAAAACAAGATAGTAATGCCCGCAGGTTTCTTGCGCGAGTCAGGCGAAAAAATCAGTTCGGCATTCGAGCATTTTTCAGATGCGGCACAGCGAATTGGCGTTTATACAGCCGCAGACTATGTTGATATTCTCGGAAAGTTAAATGTCAAATGGGAATTAGACAAAATCACAAACCTCACAGACGAAGCCGAAAAAGCCCGCGATTATCTCATGAAACTTCCTGCTAGAATGACCAAAGTTGCCGAACGAATGGTAATTCCGAGCGAAGAACAAGTTTTTAAATGGGTAACGCCGGCGTTGGTATAAAAGTTTAATTTAGTTTTATAAATTATGAAAACTATTAATAAAATTCTTAATGAAATTGAACTACATATTCTCAATAAGACTTATGGCACTATAGAGAGTAATACAATAGAAATTAAAGACTTATCATCTGGATCTTTGTGGAAAGAACTTTACAAAACTATTTGTTCATTTCTGAATACTGACGGTGGGATTATTATTATAGGTATTAATGAAGATGTAAAAAAGCAACGTTACAATTTTACAGGATTTAATCCAAATGATGAAAACAAAATCAAGGCAATCGGAAATTATTTCAAAAACAGTGATGGGATAAGTCCCGATTTTTTAACAGACTATATCAAACTTAATGCTATCGACATACTTCCATTTATGGACGGACAAGTCTGCGTAGTCTATATTGAAAAACTTCCAATTGATTTGAAATATATGTTTTTTGAAGGGTTTGCATATGAAAGGCAAATAACTGGAGACCACAAAATCAGCAACGAAAAAATTGAAAAACAAAAACAGCTTATAGATGAACTAAAAAACGCAACAGAACTTGAAACGTTGCCTAACGTTGAACTAGACGCATTGGATGTCGATTTACTAAACGAGTATATAATAAAATTAAATACGGACAAAAAAGTTGAAACAATCAAACCAGATATTGCAGCAGCAATGTCTTTTTTATTAAGAAAGAAATTTGTTTTAAATAACAAGCCAACACTGTTAGGGTTGTTGGTTTGTGGTAAGCATATTGGAGATTTGATTGGTGGAAAATGTGAATTAGATGCATATTTTCAAAGTGGAAAAATTTTGGCTGATGATAAAAAAATTTTTAAGGATAATGTTATAAGCCTGATGGAAAGCGGTTGGTCGTTTACTTTTAGTAAAATTAATGTAGGTGTGTCGGTTCAAAATAGTGGTCAAGCGCAATTCGAATATCCCGAGGCTGTTATTCGAGAAACTATTAACAACGCACTCGCACATCGAGATTATAGTTTAAATCGATTTTCAATTTTAACAATTCAAAACAATGAATATATCGAAATTAGAAATCCTGGAAGATTTAGACCAAACCAGTTAATTGTTTCAGAAGATCCAATTCCAATTCGAAGAATAATTCCAATCCCAAAAGCACAAAACCCCAATTTAGCAGATGTTCTAAAAGTATTTAACAGATGGGAAGGCCGCGGAATAGGTATGGCAACATTAGTGGACTACGCACTAAATAATCAAATAGACATTCCGTTTTACAGAATTTATAGTAATAACGAACTTGGTCTTTATGTTCAAAAAGGACAAGTTCTTGATGATAAAATGATTACTCTATTTAAAAGTTTTGACAAATTTATTTACGAAAGTAACAACAAAAACGATTTAACAAACGATGAGTTGACAGTTTTAGCATATTTTCTGAAATCTGAACAGTTGAATAGTCAAGAACGTTTTACGATAAATTTAACGCCAGACAACAATCATTTTGCTGCAATACAAAAACTAGTTAAATCACAATTAATTACAAAATTGCCATCAAGAACAGTTGAATATCAATTATACCAAATAAATAGCGTTTTTAAAAACGAAAATTTTCGTGCAGAATTACGAGAAATTTTTGGAAACAATTTTGATACTTTAGTTGACGAATATAAAGAAATTCTACAAGCAATATATCAATACGATATGTTTAGTAAAACAAACGAAATCAATGCAAATTTGGTTGGTAATTATATCTATTTTAAAAACAATAAGATAGAAAACATTGATGTCAGAAAATTCGATACTTTTAAAAGAACTACAAGAAGCAGAATAAATAAGTTAGAAAGTTTAGGTTTTTTAAGCAGAAAAACAATTGGAAAACCTCACTATATAATCAATAAAATAAAAAAACAATCGTTATTTGATTTGTTATAAAAATGCTTCTCGAAACTACCAAAAACTTCGTCAAACAAAAACTCGAAAATGCCGAATCTGGGCACGATTGGTTTCATATCGAGCGCGTTTTAAATAATAGTTTGCAAATCGCAAAAACCGAAATTTGCAATCTAGAAGTTGTTCAATTAGCAGCACTTTTACACGATATTGCCGATTCAAAATTCAATAATGGCAATGAAAGTATAGGTCCAGAAACTGCCAAAAGCTATCTTGAATCTCAAAAAGTGCAAACAGAAATCGTAGACCATGTCGTAAAAATCATAGAAAACATTTCGTTCAAAGGCGGGCACAAACATTCAGATTTTAACAGTATCGAGCTTCAAATTGTGCAAGATGCAGACCGGCTCGATGCCATTGGTGCCATCGGAATTGCCAGAACATTTAATTATGGCGGCTTCAAAAATCGTGAAATTTATAATCCAAACATTTTGCCAAATCTTTCGATGACCAAAGACGAATATAAAAATAGTTCGGCACCAACCATCAATCATTTTTACGAAAAGTTATTGTTGCTAAAAGACAAAATGAATACCGAAACTGGCAAAAAACTTGCCCAAGAACGGCACCTTTTTATGGAACAGTTTTTAGATCAGTTTTATAAAGAATGGGGGGCGTAAATTTTTTTTAAGAACAATAATTTTTTTTAACTCTCGGTTATCATCGTTTTTAAACAAATAAAGCTGCAATCAAAAAACCATAAAACATGGCACAACATAATGAACTTGGCAAACTTGGCGAAGACCTTGCTGTTGATTTTTTGATAAAAAACGATTACGAAATTTTAGAAACAAATTATATTTTTCAAAAAGCCGAAATCGACATTATTGCCCGTAAAAATAATTTATTGGCAGTTGTTGAAGTAAAAACACGATCAAGTATTGATTTTGGACTGCCGCAAGACGCCGTAAAACCTAAGAAAATACAACTTTTGGTCAAGGCCGTAAATGAGTATGTCGTTTCAAACGATTTAGATGTTGAGGTAAGATTTGATATTGTGGCAATTCATAAATTGAAAGGTACTTTTGTAATTGAACATCTTGAAGATGCGTTTTATTATTTTTAGAAAAAAAGTTACAATTGTAACAAATTGTTGAAATTGCGTTATATTTGTATAAAAAAAACATAACCATCAAAATGAAAACTGTCGCTTCTGTAGTCGAAAATTATATCAAAACAAAACCATTTTTGTTAAGTGCTTTGTCGCAAAACATTATAAATCTGACGTCATTGTCCCGCAATATGATGATTGAACTCCATGGTGACTTTGCAAATGATGTAAAACAAGGTGCAGTTGTCATGGCTTTAAAAAGGTTGTCAAGTGATTTAGATTTTCGGTTGAACCATAAGATTGAAAAAGTTTTAAAAAATTTTGGTGAAATCACGGTACGATCGCCATTGTCGGATTTTACTTATGCAGTATCTGAAACAATTTTAACAAAACAGGTCGCACTTATTTCTGAAATAAATAAAAAATCAGATATTTTTTATAATTCGTCTAGAGGTGTTTCCGAAACAAATATTGTCGTAAGTCAGGCAGTTTCAGATTTAGTACAGAAACATCTTGTAAACGAAAAACTGTTACATCACTTTGATAATCTTGCTTCAATAACCATAAAATTACCCACAGAAAATGTCTCGACGCCAGGGGTTTACTACTTTATTTTTCAAAGGCTGGCATGGGAGGGTATTATCATAAACGAGGTAATTTCGACATCATATGAATTTACAATTATAGTATCTGACGAAGTTGTTGACATGGCATTTAAAGTAATAAAAGATTTAAAAAGCGCATATTAAACCAGAAATAGTAAGTCATATTTAGACAATACGCAAAGTTCTAAAATTTTTGGAGCTTCAGAACTTTAATTTTTGCGATGGCGTTGAATTGTTTTTGAATTTATTTTTGGACAATGCTGCCTTTGGCTCGGTCGATTTTCAAAGGCAAAAAACAGATTTTTATTTGCATCTGTCTGTTGCTGCCTATTACTGAAACCGCTGTTCTGTTAACAACGATTGTAAATCTGTAAATTATTTACCATCAGCAGTTTTAACACAAGAATTCAACAAAATAACTTTTGACAATGAAACAATCATAAAAACAGATTTTTATAATTCGTGATTTGCCAGAAAAGCATTAAATTTGTTCTTTATATTAATTTAATTTATCTAAAAATATTATGGCATTAGCAATCACAGATGCTACTTTTGAAGAAGTAGTTTTAAAATCAACACAGCCAGTGATGGTAGATTTTTGGGCGGCTTGGTGCGGACCGTGCAGAATGGTTGGTCCGATCATTGACGAAATAGCCACCGAATTTGAAGGAAAAGCTATTGTGGGCAAACTAGACGTAGATGCAAACCAAGAATTTGCGGCCAAATATGGAGTACGAAATATTCCTACGGTTTTGGTTTTTCAAAACGGTGAAGTTGTTGGACGTCAGGTTGGTGTGGCTCCAAAGCAAACATATGCAGATAGTTTGACAGCACTTTTGTAATATTCTAAAATTCGAAAGCCAAACGTCAAAAAGTTCAATTATCATTTACTGCTGTTCATTTATTTTGTTACTCATTTAGTGTAATCAGATCAAAATGGTGTTGGTGATTGTAACGGCTTGTACATTTAGAGTGTTTTTGAATTGCAGCATTAGTAATATTCCAAAATTGAAATAAAATTTAAGAATGGCTTGATTGTCATTCTTTTTTTTTGGAAATTTTTTGCTGCGGCAGTCGCATGTGCAGCCTCAAATCATGAATTTGTGATTTTACTATATAAAACAAAAAGCGACAATCTCTCGACCGTCGCATTTTTGAATCAACAATAAATTTTAAATTTTTATTTCCCAAAAAGTTGTACTTCAGAAATCGTGATTTCAGTTTGATATTGTTTTACGCCATTTTTGTCGTCATATGTTTTGTAGGTTAGTTTTCCTTCTACTGCAATTTTGTTGCCCTTTACGACATATTTCTCTATGATATCGGCCGTTTTTCCCCATGCCGAAACGCGATGCCACGAGGTGTTGTCGATTTTCTCACCTTTTGTATCTACATAAGTTTCTTTGGTGGCAAGCGACACAATGGCAAGCTTTTTGCCACCGTCAAAATTTTTGATTTCTGGGTCGTTTCCTACATTCCCAATTAGTTGTACTCTGTTGTTCATTGCATTCATGGCGTATAAAGTTTAATTGTTTAAAAAAATATTTTGTTGATTTTCAACGATGCAAAGATGCGATGGTTGTCAAAATTTATTCGGTAACAAAACACTTAATACCGATTGTAGTTGTTTGTTGTCGTTTGTAATTGAAAAAGTATTTATATATTTGTTTGATTATAATGTATTTAAGACTGAATTATGAAAAACGAATATTTATTACAAAATTTAAAATTTCCTGTTGGCGAATTTCAAAAGCTATTATTTTTGGATGATAAATTAATTAAAACCCATATAAATACGATTGCTAGTTTTCCAGAAAATCTTCAAAAAATAGTTCAAAATTGCAGTTCAGAACAATTAAATTTTCGATATAGACCAAACGGTTGGACTGTAAAACAAGTTGTACATCATTGTGCAGATAGCCACATGAACGCTTTTTTGCGAATAAAATTGGTATTGACAGAAAATAATCCGACGATTACGCCCTATAATGAAAGCTTGTGGGCAGAATTATCAGACGGGTTTTCTGACAATATTAATCCTTCTTTAGAAATTATTGGAGGCATTCATCATCGGTGGTCAAATTTATTGAAATCATTGGCTGATACGGATTTTCTAAAAACATATTATCACCCTGAAAGTAAACAAAATATTAGCATTTGGCAGGCCGTTGCCACCTACGATTGGCATTGTCGACACCATTTGGCGCATCTCAAAAACGGAATCGAAAGTAACGGAAAATATAATTAATTATGAAAAATTGTCTAGAATGTTCAGAAAAAATTGTAGGTCGCGAAGACAAAAAATTTTGTAGTGATGGTTGCCGAAATTCTTATAATAATAAAATAAACAAAGACAGCACTAACTTTATGCGAAATGTAAATAATAAACTTCGCAAGAACAACAGGATTCTACAAGACTTAAATCCCGAAGGTAAAGGCAAAACAACCAAAACTAAACTGTTTGCTAAAGGATTCGATTTTGAATATTTTACGAATATTTTGAACACAAAAACGGGCAATACATATTATTTTATTTACGAGCAAGGATATTTATATTTAGAAAACGACTACATCATGCTTGTAAAAAAAGATATTTGAATGTTTTTTGTCGATAATAATGAACATTTGTTAAAAATTTAATAATATTTAAAAATTTATTTTGATATTTGCCATTGTCTGTAAATCAAGATGATATAACGACAAAAACCACTACCAAAAACCAAACATTTTAAAAATTTATTTTTTAGAAAGAAATGAAAAAAAACTACTTTTCGATCCTTTCAATTGCTTTTATCAGTTGCATTGTTTTCTGGATTTTTTATAGCATGACACCACATTTTGATTTTTCGGTAAATGTACCGATGTCAGAATTTTCTACAAACCGCGCATTAGAACACCTTAAGATTATTGCAGAAAAACCACATTATGTTGGTTCTCAAAATCATAAAACCGTTGCTAACTATCTTGAGACTGAATTGCGAGATTTAGGCCTTGAAGTAAAAACAGAAGATGGCTTTTCGTTAAACGATGGTGGCGTTTTGGTAAAATCTCATAATATTCTTGCAAAATTAAAAGGTACAGAATCGGGTAAAGCTTTGATGTTGTTGTCGCATTATGATAGTGCACCGCATTCAAAATCAAAAGGTGCGTCTGATGATGGTGCTGGGGTTGTCGCTATTCTTGAAGGAATTCGTTCATATATTCACAACAACACCTCACATAAAAACGATATCATAATTTTGTTTTCTGATGCCGAAGAGGTCGGGCTTAACGGTGCTGCACAATTTGTAACCCAAAGTAAATGGGCAAAAGAAGTAGGACTAGTCATCAATTTTGAGGCAAGAGGCACGAGCGGGCCGAGCTATATGCTAATGGAAGCCACAAAAGGAAACGCCGCACTAATAAAATCTTTTAAAGCAGCAAACCCTAAATTTCCTGTAGCCAACTCGCTCATGTACAGCATTTACAAAATGTTGCCAAACGATACCGATCTAACCGTTTTTAGAGAGCAAGGCAAGATACATGGTTTTAACTTTGCGTTTATAGACGACCATTTTAACTATCATTCTGCGCAAGACGACGTGCAGCACCTTGACAAAAATTCGTTGGCACAACAGGGCACTTACTTAATGCCACTTTTGAAATTTTATGCCGATGCAAACCTCAGTAAACTAGAAACACCAGAAGACCACGTTTATTTTAATACACCAATAAACTTTGTTAGTTATCCGTTTTCATGGAGTTTACCACTTGTTGCTGCTGCCCTGTTTTTATTTGTGGTTTTGACTTTTGCGGGACTTGCAAAACGTGTCCTTGATGTTCGCCAAATCATTCACGGCATTGGTTTATATTTGTTTTCGATTATAATTTGCGGCGCAATTGGTTTTGGTCTTTGGCGCCTTGTTTTGTTTATTTATCCGCAATATAAAGATATTTTACATGGCTTTACTTACAACGGACATTATTATTTAATTGCATTTTTGGCATTGTCCTTGGCAATAAACTTTTTTATTTTTAGTAAAAATGAGATTACCAAAACCCCAATGAATTATTTTATTGCACCGCTTATGATTTCAATTGTCGTCAATTTTGCAATTGTTTTTTATTTGCCAGGTGCAGGGTTTTTTGTTATTCCTACTTGGTTTGGATTGGCTGCATTGGCGCATTTTGTGCTTACTCAAAAATCAAATTTAGTACTCCAGTTATTATTTATAATGCCTAGTCTCATACTTTTAGTTCCGCTTCTTGTTCTTTTTCCCATAGGTTTAGGACTAAAGGTTTTATTTCTAGCAATGATTTTATTGACCTATATTTTTGGAAGCATCATGCCAATTGTAGGTGGTTTTGAACACAAAAAAACAATTTCGTTAGCATTTTTGGCAATTTCTATTGGCTTTTTGATTCAAGCCCATTTAAATGCGGACTTTCAATTTGGAAAAGCAAAACCAAACAGTTTGGTATATGTACAAAGCACAGATTCAAAAGAAGCCATTTGGGCAACCTATGACACAAACCTTGATAGTTGGACGAAGAATTATTTTGGTTTAGGCAAAAAATCCACAAATGACATTCCTGTAATACAATTAAAAAGCAAATATAACTCTGGATTTTCTTTTACGTCAGACGCCGATTTCAAAGATGTTGCCTCGCCAACAATTAAGTTTTTGAAAGACTCTACAGTCAGAGGACAACGATATTTAAAAATATTTATAATTCCAAATAGGCCTGTAAGTCGATATGATGTTTTTGCGCCGGAAGATTTAGAAATCAATAATTTTAAAGCAAACAGTACAAAAGCAGCGTCGCAAAAAGGAAGTTTGTATGCAAGAAAAGGGCAAAATGTTGTTCGGTATTATGTAGTCGATAATGAGCCACTTTTGTTAGAATTTAACGTAAAAAGCAACAAAAACATTGACATGGAAATTCTAGAATCGTCGTTTGATTTGCTCGAAAATCCAAAATTTAATATTCCAAAACGAGCCAATTGGATGATTCCAACCCCATTTGTACTCACAGACGCCGTGATGATCAAACAAAAACTAAAACCAACAAGCGACAAACCCATTGCTGCAGTAGCAGTAAAAAAACCATTTGTAAAAAAGCGAAAAAAACAAATCGAAGAGCCTAAAATTCCTGTGGTTCAAGAAGTCGAGTAATGTCATAAAATCGTAAATTTGTATTTTATTAATTTTTCAAATAAAATGCAAAAAATCGCAATTTTAGGATGTGGATGGCTCGGACTTTCGTTGGCAAAATTTTTGGGCAAAAACAATTTTGAAGTTTCAGGTTCAACAACGTCTCCAGAAAAATTAGATTCGTTAGAAAACGCAAAAATTAAAGCATTTCTAATTAATATTTTTGAAGATAAAATAGATGGGGATATTCACAAATTTTTAGAACAAGCAAATGTTTTAATTATTAATATTCCTCCAAAGCTTCGGGGGTTACGGCTCGAAAATTTTGTTACAAAAATCAAAAATCTGATCCCATTTATTGAAAAAGCATCTATTAATAAAGTATTATTTGTAAGTTCGACTAGCATTTTTGCCGATGAAAACTTGGTTGTGAATCAAGATACAATTCCAAATCCCGTGTCCGAATCTGGCCAACAATTGTGGCAAACCGAAAAAATTTTACAGTCAAATATAAATTTTGAAACTACAGTCTTGCGTTTTGGAGGATTGGTTGGCACAGACCGTCATCCTGCGATAATGCTTGGTGGTCGAACGATGCTGCCAAACCCAAAAGCACCAATAAACTTGATTCATAAAGAAGATTGTATCAATATAATTTTTGAAATTATCAAACAAAACTCTTGGGGTAAGAGTTATAATGCGGTTTCACCATATCATCCAAGTCGAGAAAAGTACTATACCCAAAAAGCAGAACTTCTTGAAGTACCAAAACTAAGCTTCGATCACACTAAACAATCTTATGGAAAAATGGTTTTGAGCGACGGATTGATTAATGACTTGAAATATAAATTTTTGATTGTCGAAAACATTTAACATGCCTTTAAATGCATATAAAAACAAAAGCAATTGTTTTATCAGCTATTAAATATCAAGAAAAAAGTTTGATTGTTAAATGTTTTACAGCATCAGACGGACTTAAAACCTATTTTGTTAGAGACGCATTTTCATCAAAAAAACAAAACCAAAAAATTGCATATTTTCAGCCATTGTCAATTCTTGATGTCGAGGCAACGCACAAAAACAATGGTGGACTGCAATATTTTAAAGAAATAAGAATAGCGGTACCGTTTGCGAGCGTCCACACCAATTTGTATAAAAGTACTATGGCAATGTTTCTTGCCGAAATCCTGCAATATTCTATCCACGAAGAAGAACAAAATGAAGATTTGTTTCAGTATATTGTAGCTTCATTGCAGTGGCTTGATGCGCATGACGATATTGCAAATTTTCACTTGATTTTCATTCTTGAATTAACCAAATTTTTGGGCTTTTATCCAGATGTTTCTGAAATCGAAAATCAGATTTTTGATTGGCGCGATGGTGTTTTTGTAAACTACCAAACAGTAACATCGCTCACGTTGCACGAAACTTTTTTGTTCAAAAAACTATTAGATTTATCTTTCGACAATACAGACAAAACATTTGGTGTTGCAGAACGGCAAATTCTATTAAAAACACTTACCAACTATTTAGCCGCACATCTTTCGGGATTTAAAACGCCAAAAAGTTTAGAAGTTTTGAAGGAGGTTTTTGGATAAGCCAAATTGCACTAACTCTTGTTTTCATAAATTTTTTTAGCCACGAAATTCTGGTATTAATGATAAGTTTTGAATATAGTTTTTTAAACTTATAGAGTGAAAACTTATTTTCCTTTGCAAAAACAACTCCTATGTTATATTTTAACAAACAATTCAATATAAAGATATTCATTGAACTTACCCAATTCAAAAATTTTTGTTGTTTGTCAAAAACTTATATTATATTTGTTTTTTTTAGTAAGGGTTTGTTGTTCTTAAATTTTTAATCAAATTTACTATGTCTGCACAGATTGATACATTTTCAGAAATACAAATTGATAATAATCAGTTATGGTTTGATGAGATGGTTTCTAATATAAGGTATGATCAATTACTGCTCAAATCAGATTTACTCGAAAAACAAAAGAAAGAAGTATACGACGCAATGATATCAGGAAATCACGATTTCATGCATAATTATGCAAGAAAAAACAGTTCAGCTTTTTTTATAAAAAACTTAATAGACTCATATTTTATTGAGCTAATAACTAGAAAAAAAACTCCTAATAGGTTGGCTTTGGAACTGTCAAATTCAAAAATTTTGGTTTGGGCTGAAATTATGAATGATGATGAGGATACAGAAAATGCCTTAATTTTGGCTGCCGCAAAGGTTAATAATGACTTTTCTAAATACGGGTTTCATTTATCGTCTACTATTGTTGAAAAAGATGATTTGATGGACGTTCCAGCACATTATAAAGAAGTAACAATAAAGTAATTTATAGTATTTGGGAAACTTTAAGGAACATATAGACCATTCTATAAAAAACGCACGATTTTTATCACAAATAAATAATAGTATTACTGATAGTTGGGACTGGCAGGTGACTGTATGTTTTTATACTGCGTTACATTTAATAAACGCTCATATCGTAAAAAAAACTAATAGTAATTATTTGTCACATAGAAAAGTTGAGGAAATAATCAATCCATTTAACCAATTATCAGTTGCAAGATTGAATGAAGATGTTTATATGTCATACATAAAACTTTTTCAATTATCAAGAAGGTCAAGATATTTGCTTAATGAGAATTTCCAAAAATCAGAAAAAATGGATATTCAAAATGCAAATTTTACATACGGTAAACATTTAAGAAAAGCGATTCATCATTTAGATATAATTTTTATTTTTATTAAATCAAGTTATGGCGAGCAATTTGAGATAGTTGATATTAAGTGCCTAGACTTAACTGGTCTTAAATTCGACTTCTTTAGGATAAGCACATAATTATTTTAAATTAATAATCTGCAACACTATCCAAACTCGCTTTCAATGGTTTTATAAATTCCAGAAAGCGTGGTTTGTTTCTTGAATCCATTGGTACAGAATTTGGGAGTTTTAGTTTCAAAGCATCGACCTGAACACCATTTTTCCAAAACCGATAGCACACGTGCGGTCCTGTTGCAAGTCCTGTGCTTCCTACTTTCCCGATTATATCGCCCTGCCGCACGGTTTGTCCACGGCGAACCAAAATTCTTGACATGTGCAAATATTGTGTCGAATATGTTCTGTCATGTTTTACTTTCACAAAATTTCCGTTACCAGCCGTATAGCCCGTTTGCTCGATTGTTCCAGCGGCAGTCGTCATAATTGGCGTTCCTGTTGGTGCGGCATAGTCTGTGCCGCTGTGCGCTTTCCAGA
>JBDLWE010000038.1:0-29856 GCA_039804445.1 Bacteroidota bacterium
TCAATGCGATTGGTGCCAAACCAAGACTGGGAAACCATTACCAATTTGTTCAAAAATTACTTTGAATCTATTGCGCCAGTTGGTGTTACCGTAAAAGTAAAACCGCACCATGGCGGACAAGGTTATGTCACGCCAACCAACAGCATTGGCTATCAGGCCGCAAACAAAGCCTATTCAGAAACCTTTGGCAAACCAGCAATTCCCGTTCGCTCTGGCGGAAGTATTCCGATTGTAGCATTGTTTGAAACAGAACTCAAATCAAAAACAATTTTGATGGGTTTTGGTTTAGATTCAGATGCAATACATTCGCCAAACGAGCATTTCGGAATTTTTAATTACCTAAAAGGCATCGAAACCATTCCGTTGTTTTATAAATATTTTGTTGAATTGAGTAAATAAAATATTGATATTCAATTAATTAAATCCTTTCAATCGTTTTTGAAAGGATTTTTTTGTGAAATTATTTTTTGTTTAAAATTTAATTCTATATTTGTAGAATAAAATACATATAAATAGAATTAATGAAACTACCCGAAAAAGAAATTGAATTGATGCAAATTATTTGGCAACTCGAAAAACCTTTTATGAAAGATATTTTAGTGGCATATCCAGAACCAAAACCCGCCGCAACAACAATTGCCACGCTCTTAAAAAGATTACAAGATAAACAAATTGTTGGCTACAATGAGTTCGGGAATTCCCGACAGTACTTTGCCATTCTAAAAAAAGACAACTATTTTTCATTGCATATTAATGGATTAATAAAAAACCATTTCAACGATTCAACGGCTCAATTTGCATCGTTTTTTACAACAGAAACTAATCTTTCGCAAAAAGAATTATTAGAATTACGCAAAATCATCGATAAACAAATCAAAACCGAAAACCAATGATAATCTATCTCATAAAATCGACTTGTCTGTTGGTAGCTTTCTACTTATTTTATGTTTTGGTTTTACAAAAAGAAACTATGTTCAAGTTCAATAGGTACTATTTGTTGTTTGCTGTAGGACTTTCTTTTGTAATTCCGCTGCTGTCGATTCCAGTTTCAACAACGCACTTACCAACAGCAATATTAGATACAATAGTTTTTCAAAAAGCACCAAATATGAGTTTTGCGTCAGGTTTTCAATTTGATACCAGACAATTTTTTTGCTTGGTTTATGTAGTTGGCTTTATTTATTTCGGAATTCGATTTGTGTCGAATTTATTAAAAATAACCAAAACAATTGCAAATAATGAAGTAGTTAAAAAGAAAAACACAAATTTTGTTTTAGTCGAAGATCAAGTGGTGCCGCATACCTTTCTGAATTTTATTTTTGTACACAAAGATGATTTTTTACAAAATATCATTCCAGCTGCAATAATAGTTCACGAAAAAACGCATGCAAATCAGCTACATTCCATTGACGTTTTACTTGTAGAATTGTTAAAAATCATTTTTTGGTTTAATCCATTGATATTTTTTTATAAAAACGCCATTCAATTAAATCACGAATTTTTGGCCGACCAAAATGCACTTACATACCAGGATACGATTTCAACTTATCAAAAAATATTGCTCGAATTTGTAAATCAAAATTCACTTTATGCCCTAGCAAGTAACTTCAATTTTTCAATAACTAAAAAACGTTTTATTATGATGACAAGAAAATCAAATCCAACAAGTGAATTAATTAAAAAACTATTAATTGTTCCATTATTTTTCATTGCAGTTGCCGTGTTTTCAAACCAAAGTTTTGCGCAAACAAAACCTGTTTTGGCCGAAATGGGTAAAGATGGCATAAAACCAGATTTTCCAGGAGGTATTAGGGAGTTTTATAAATATTTTATGAAAAATTTTAAAATTCCAAGTAGTGTTGGTTCGGTTAATGGCAAAATTCAAGCAACATTTATTGTAGAAAAAGATGGGTCACTTTCAGAAATTAAAGTTTTAAAAACACCTTCGGATAAACTAAATGTATCTGTAATCGAAACATTAAAAAATTGCCCAAAATGGATTGCTGGTAAAAAAAATGGTGTGCCAGTTCGAGTACAATACAATTTGCCGATCAGCATTGCGCTTAATTAATCAATTTTAATTTTATTTTGAAAATCCTTTCAATCGTTTATGAGAGGATTTTTTATTTCGCAGTAGGCTGAATATCAACACCTTGTTCTTTAAGTTTCAAAAGTGTGTGTTCCAGAATATATCCCGAAACCAATCCGTAATTTTCTTGCAAAACCCAAGAGCGAATTGCCATTTTAATGGCAGAATCAGTAATCAAAACAACGTCTATTGATACAAGTGGTTCTTTTAGCACCAAATCATTTTTATCAAGTATTTGCAAAACGATATTTCTAACCTGCACAATATCAGTTCCGTAAGAAACACCAAATTGAATATCAATTCGTCGAAGTCCAGAAACCGTATGATTGGTAATTACACCATTTGATAAAAGGCCATTTGGCACCGATACAATACTGTTATTGGCAGTTAAAATTTTGGTCACAAAAATCTGAATTTCTTGAACCGTTCCGCCTGTATTTTGCGCTTCAATCAAATCGCCTACTCGAAAAGGTTTAAAAAGTATAATCAAAACGCCACCCGCAAAATTAGACAACGATCCTTGTAACGACAATCCAACCGCCAGTCCTGCAGCGCCCAAAATGGCTACAAACGACGAGGTTTCTATACCAAGTTTTGAAATAAACATCACAAACAACAATATCTTGAGTGTCCAGTTCAACAAATCTGCCAAAAATTTTGACAGCGTTAGTTCCAATTCTCGCTGAACCATAATGCGTTTCACCAATTTATTAAGCAGCTTGATTAGGTACAAGCCAATAAATAAAATCATAAAAGCCGAGACCAATTTTGGCGCATAATCAATTAGAATCGCAATTGCCTTTTCTGAATAACTTATCACTTTTGTGGTATCGACGATATTTTTAATGAACATTTTTATTTTTTTTTATTGATTTTAAATACAGTTTAAAAAATATAATTCAAATATGTTTTGTTTTCAAGTTCTAAAAAGTTCACCAATAAATTACGCAAATTTTCGCAAATCAATTTGTATTAATTTGTGTAATTTGTGGTGAAATAAGTTTTTCAAACAAACAGACTTTTAGTCTTCTAATTATAACATTGAGCTTCTAATTTATTTTGGTTTAATTGAATAAAAAAACCCTCACTTTTTAGCGAGGGCAAAGATATTATTTCTTCAAAAAAACAAAATGTTTTTATCAAAAATTTATGCTTTTGGGTCTTCGTCTGCTGCAGCATCTCCATCTAGCATGCCAGTCGCTTTGTCTTTTGCAGCATCAAATGTTTCTTCTGCTTTCGCAATAGCGTCTGTTGCAAAACCCTCTGCTTTTTCAACAAGGGGTGCCGCATATTCTTTTGCAGAATCTATTGCGTTTCCTAATGCTTCTCCTGCAGATTCAGAAAAACCAGATACTTTTTCAACCGCTGCATCGGCAAAACCTTCTGCTTTTTCTAGTAGTGGCGCCGCACTTTCTTTTACGTCTTCAATTGCATTTTCAGCAAAATCTTTTGCTTGTTCAAATCCTGCTTCTGCTTGTTCAGCCAAATTGGTTGCAGCGTCTTTTGCTTTTCCAAAAAGTCCCGAAAAAAAACTTCCTATACTCATAATTTCAATAGTTTTTAAATTAACGTTGCAATAGTACAAAATTTTTTGTTAAAACAACAATTTTTAAAATCATCAAATTGCATTTATTATTTTCTGTATAAGTACTTTATATTTTAAAACCAACCGCATTTTTGGTCGGAATAACAGTATTTTCTGCTTCTGTATTAAATAAATCAGCTAGAGAAGTTGGCACAGAAACTTGTTTTTTTTGACCAATTTTTTCTAACAAAATGTTAGATTTTGCAACAGACAATTCTTTAAATTCATAAATAGACGACAATCTACCTTTTCTCAAAAGTGCTTTGTCAATATTTTTTAAATCGGTATTGAAAGTTGCAATAATTTGAATGCCAAGACTATCGCCCAAAATTCCGTCGGTCAAATTCAGAATAAAAGATAGCTTTGAGTTATGAAAATTGTCGCGTGAAATAATCAAATCTTCGGCATCTTCTATCACCAAAACGCAGTTTGGCGTATCCATCAGAAATTCTGTCAAGTTCATATTGTCCAAACTGCCTGCCATGTTTGGTGAAAGAAATATAACTTGTTTGTTCTGTTGATGCATCAAATATTTGATATACGTGCTTTTGCCCGTACCTGGTTTTCCGTGAAACAAGAATAATCCGTTGGTTTTTGGTTTACGAAGTTGTTTCAAAATCGTTTGATGAACCGCCTTAAAATCATTGTTATAATGCAAATCAAAATTCAAGTTTGGTTTTTTGACTTCGACTTCTTTTGTGTCTAAACCATGACGCGCATTGACAATCAAACTTATTTCGGTTGTTTTTCTTTTTGGTTTGGTAACAAATTTTTTGAACTTCTCAAAAAGTGCTGTTGCTTGCGACTCCAATTTTGGATCAAAAAGTAAATAAACCGTGTGGTTATAAAGATTGATAAGAATATCATTTTTTAATAAAAAAAATTGGTCGTCAAAGTCAACTTTTTTCTTCTCGCCGTCATATTCCTGCGCATAATGCTCTACGGCGATTTCGTTTTTCATCTCGGTATTAATGAAATTTCGAATTTGCTGTCCTTCAATTTTTCTAATTATTTTCACGTTCGGAATCGTTCCAAAATAAGCATGATATAACCGGTATTGGTTGATATATGAATTGTTGTCATCATATAAATTAAACGAGGTATGTAGTATTTTTTTTGAAGAATCTTCTGTACTCATTTGTGTTTTTTAGTCTATTAAAATTTCAAGCATTTTGATGGCGGCATCGCTTATTTTTGTGCCAGGACCAAAAACGGCAACTGCCCCTGCATCAAACAGAAATTGGTAGTCTTGCGCTGGAATCACGCCACCCACAACCACCATTATGTCTGGTCTGCCCATTTTGTGCAGCTCGTCAATAACTTGCGGAACCAAGGTTTTATGTCCTGCTGCTAGCGATGATACACCAAGTACGTGAACATCGTTTTCTACGGCTTGCTGCGCCGCTTCAATAGGCGTTTGAAAAAGCGGCCCAATATCTACATCAAAACCTACGTCGGCATAGCCAGTTGCCACTACTTTTGCACCACGGTCGTGACCATCTTGGCCCATTTTGGCAATCATAATGCGCGGTCGTCTGCCCTCTTTTGTCGCAAAGTCGTTGGCTAGTTGCCGCGCCTTTTCAAAACTTCTGTCGTTTTTTATTTCTTTGCTATACACGCCACTAAATGTTTTTATTTGTGCCTTGTGCCGTCCGTATACCGCCTCTAACTCATCAGAAATTTCGCCCAAAGTGCAACGATTTCTGGCGGCTTCAACCGCTATTTCAAGCAAGTTGCCTTGTTTTGTTTTTGCACAATTGGTCAGTTTTTCTAACGATGTTCGCACTTTTTCGTTGTCTCTGTTTTGTTTGATCTTCAACAATTGTTCCACTTGTTGTGCCCGCACAAGTTTGTTATCAACATCCAAAATTTGCAACGGATCTTCGGTCTCAAGACGATATTTGTTTACACCTATAATAATATCTTGACTGCTATCGATTCGTGCTTGTGTGCGTGCAGCGGCTTCTTCAATTCGCATTTTCGGAATTCCAGCCTCTATCGCCTTGGTCATGCCGCCCAAAGATTCTACTTCTTCTATTAGTGCCCAAGCTTTTTCGGCAATTTCGTTGGTTAAACTCTCCACATAAAAACTACCGCCCCATGGGTCGACCGTTTTTGTAATCTTGGTTTCTTCTTGCAACAATATTTGTGTGTTTCTGGCAATGCGTGCAGAAAAATCTGTTGGCAGCGCAATAGCCTCGTCCAGCGCATTTGTGTGCAACGATTGTGTGCCACCAAAAACTGCCGCCATTGCCTCGATAGTCGTTCTTGATACGTTGTTAAATGGGTCTTGTTCGGTCAAACTCCAGCCAGATGTTTGGCAATGTGTGCGCAACGCCAATGATTTTTGATCTTGCGGTTCGAATTGTTTTACGATTTTTGCCCACAACAATCGGCCTGCGCGCAGTTTTGCAATTTCCATAAAGTGATTCATGCCTATTGCCCAAAAAAACGAAAGGCGAGGGGCAAAATCGTCTATTTTCATACCGGTCGAAAGCCCAGTTTTAATATATTCTAGACCATCTGCCAAGGTATATGCCAGTTCAATATCTGCCGTGGCGCCTGCCTCTTGCATATGGTAGCCAGAAATAGAAATCGAATTAAACTTTGGCATTCGTTGACTGGTATATTCAAAAATATCGGCAATGATTTGCATTGATGCCGTGGGCCCGTAAATATAGGTGTTGCGCACCATAAACTCTTTCAAAATATCATTCTGAATTGTGCCTGATAGCAGTTTTGGATCTACTCCTTGCTCTTCGGCAGCCACAATATAAAAAGCCATGATTGGTAAAACCGCACCGTTCATGGTCATCGAAACCGACATTTGGTCAAGCGGAATTTGATCAAACAATACCTTCATATCCTCTACAGAATCTATTGCCACGCCAGCTTTGCCTACATCGCCCACAACGCGCTCGTGGTCAGAATCGTAGCCGCGGTGCGTAGGCAAATCAAATGCTACCGATAATCCTTTTTGACCTGCTGCCAAGTTTCGTCTGTAAAAAGCGTTACTTTCTTCGGCGGTCGAAAATCCTGCATATTGCCTGATTGTCCAGGGTTTCTGCACATACATACTGGGATAGGGCCCTCGCAAGTTTGGCGCAAAACCTGCTCCAAAACCTAAATGATCGAGGTTTTCAATATCAGATTTTGAATATTGTTTTTTCAATAAAATTCCTTCGGCAGTCTCAAAACTGTCATCATGCGATGCGTTTGAAACATCAGATTTTGTAAGTTGTAAATGCTGTAAATTTTTTCTCATTATAAAAGAATCAACATAAATTGTTGTTACAAAAGTACGATTTCTTTCGGGCGTTTCTCAGTTGGTTCGCCTTTAATTGGCGAATCAACTGCGGTCGGGCTTTTCGTTCCAATCTTTTTTGGCAGAAAAAGCCAAAAAAGGATTTCCACTACTATCCCTAACGCGAGCTACATGTTTCTAATAAATATTTTTAGTAAATAAAATTTTTCTTGCAAAGCAATTTTTTACTTGCGTTTATTTTGAAAACTTGGTCAACGGTTGCCCAAGCGTTAGGGATTGAAACGGAGCTCTTTTTTGTCTCGTCTTTTTTGACGAGACAAAAAAAGCGGGAGTGAAAAGCCCGGCGCGCTCGTGCGAAGCACCGCGCGCAACGCCAAAAAAAAATTGCATTTTTTTTATTTTGTAAATTGGCGATTGATCAAAAAATATTTTTTAAATGTTTCTTGTTTGCAATTTATTTTACCCAACTCGAATACATTATATAGTTGGTCGAAATTCGCTCAATCTCTCCCGCAAATGCCGATTGGTCAATGTCTTTCACTTTTTTGGCAGGTACACCAGCCCAAATACTACCGGATTCTACAGTTGTGTTTTGTGTCAAAACGGCGCCGGCCGCCACAATCGAGTTGCTTTTGACCACACAATTATCCATCACAATGGCTCCCATGCCTATCAAAACATTGTCTTGAATGGTGCATCCGTGAACAATAGCATTGTGCCCAATCGAGACATTGTTGCCAATGGTGGTTGGGTGTTTTTGATAGGTGCAATGTATAATCGCGCCATCTTGAATATTGACTTTGTTGCCAATTTTTATGTAATGAACATCACCTCGAATCACAGCATTGTACCACACGCTACATTGTTCTCCAAAAACCACATCGCCCAGTATCGTAGCATTTTCTGCTACAAAACAATCGTCAGGAATTTGTGGTGATTTGCCATTTACAGTTTTTATGATCATAAAAATAATTTGCTAAAAAAATCCCGAAAGAATCGGGATTTTAATTTTTTACTAATTGATTGCCGGACAGTTACAATCATATTTCTCTCGTTTACAAAACAGGTTGATACCAAGTGTAATCTGGTGGAATCCGCCTTGGTCAAACAATACATTTCCTAAAAGGTGCGAATAGGTGTAGGCAAACATAAATTGCTTGTAATTAACACCTAAAACTGGCGTGACATATTGCAAACGCTGTTTCGCAAGGACGCCTCCTGTTGTAAACCGCGCCGCATCAAAGGCTCGACGGTATGAAACACCCAACCAAAGTTTTCCAAAATCTACATCTTTGTAGGCTTTTGCGTTTACGTCTAATATTTTTTCTCTGGTTTGTTCTACATATTGAAACAATACTGAAGGTTCGAGTTGAATGGTTTTGCTATTGCCAAATACATAGCCGGAACTAACGATAAATCGTCTTAAATTGTTTGATTCAACGTCTGTATATAAGTCTCTTTTTGTCGGTATTAAGTTTTTTATGGTTGCATGAGCATAAAAATCCAAATAGTTGTAAGATGCACCAACGTCAACATTAAAATAGGCTTCGCGCTGAATTCTGTTTCCAGTAATTGGGTCAAATTCTCTAAAGCTTGTTTCGTCAAGTTGCCTTTGGGTAAAACCAGCACTCACACCAAAAGATAACTGATCTAAATCTACTTCACTTCGTGAAAACATGATATGATGCGCATAAGTCAGTTTTGCACCACGCTGCGAGTGATAACCATTTCTGTCATTAAAAGCTATAATTCCTGCGCCAGATTGTTCTCCAATCCGACCATTGAAACTCGCCGTTTGCAATGCAGGTGCATTTGTTTGTCCAAACCACTGTTGTCTGCCTGTTAATCTTATTTTTGCGCAATTGGCTGCACCTGCCATCGATGGATGCAAAAGATATAAATTGTCGGAAAAATAATCAGAATAAACTGCTATACCTTCTTGAGAAAATGAAAGTTGTGAAAAAATGAGTACTAGTAGTAAATAGCTTCTTTTGAGTGTCATTTTGGTTTTCGTTTTTAATGAAAAAATGGGGTTTATCTTTTTGCATTTATATAGACAATCATAAATTGCAATAACATCTTTTTTTGTTAATGACTAAACTGTGTAAAGTCTTTTTTGGCAAAAAATTTGAACTATTATTTTTGGTCAGGTCAAATATATAAATTTTTGACGAAGGTTGGTTGCATTATATCGAAATTTTAGTTTGTTTATGTTTGTTGTTGACTAACGGGTCTGTGTTTGAGACTTTACATTTTATAAGTCTTAGTTTTATTGGTAAATTTTCATAACTGGTTTTAAGTCTGTGCGTGGTTATTTAAAAGGTAATAAGTTTATGACTGATAAGTCTTTTGGGTAGTTGCAAACGTGGTCGACGGTTGCCCCGGTGTTAGGGATTGTTGTAAAAATCTTGTCATTGCTGGGGACGAAGTAATCTGATGAAAGATTGCTTCGTTCCTCGCAATGACGGATTGAAACTACAGCCCGGCGCGCTCGTGCGAAGCACCGCGCACACAGCCCAAAAATAAACTAGATTTTTTGTGCTTTACGAGCGGGGCTAAAATTTTGTCAAAACGTTAAAAATTATTTTTAAACATAATCATAAAGCCATTTAAAAAATTTGTTTACTAAATTTGTAAAAAATTATAACAATGCAAACAGTCACAATAAAAAACACCAATAATCCTGCTATAATTAAGTTTGAATTTTCGGACTTTATAGTACAAAACGAAAGTTTTGAATTCAAAAATATTGACGATGCGTCAAAATCTCCATTGGCGCAACAATTGTTCTATTTGCCGTTTGTTAAAACGGTATATATCTCCGGAAATTTTGTAGCAATAGAAAGATATAATATTGTAGAATGGGCAGACGTTCAAGATGAGGTGGCCGAACAGATTTCAGAATTTGTTGCAAATGGAGGCATTATTATCATACCATCAGAAAATATAACCAAAAAACAACCAGCAGCCGTCTATGGTGAAACCACGCCAAATCCAGCGGTTTTGAAGTTCGTTGTTAATAAAAAAATTACAAAAACCGCAGTTGAGTTTAAGAATATCGACGAAGCAAAATCTTCGCCACTGGCTCAGGAATTATTCAAATTTCCGTTTGTGAAAGAGGTTTTTATTGATGAAAACTATGTGTCGGTTACTAAATACGAAATCAATTCGTGGGACGAGATTTCTACAGAAGTTCGCACTTTTATCAAAAACTATATCGAAAATGGCGGAATGGTCGTTGATGAAACCTTGGTTGCCGAAAGTCCAAAAACCGAGAAGCAAAGCATCAAAAATTTTGACTCGTTAGACACAACTTCGCAGCAAATCATAAATATTCTTGAAGAATATGTAAAACCAGCCGTTGCTGCCGATGGCGGAAATATTTTGTTTGATAGTTTTGACCCCGAAACCAAACGTGTAAAAGTAGTACTTCAAGGTGCGTGCAATGGTTGCCCGTCGAGTACATTTACCTTGAAAAGCGGTATAGAAAACATGTTGAAAGATATGCTCAAAGACGAAGCTATCGTGGTTGAGGCATTGAATGGGTAAATAGTATATTTTTTTAGAATTGATTTTGTCCTTTAAAAACTTCCTCATTCACTTCGGCAATGTATTCTAGCACTTGCTCTTTTCCAGTTTGTTCGGTTGCAGATGTCACAAAGTAGTGTGGCATTTCTTCCCAGTTGTTGGCATACATTTGTTTTTTGTAGGCCGCTACATGACTGTCTATTTTGGTTTTGCTGATTTTATCGGCTTTGGTAAAAATAATACAAAATGGAATCTCGCTTTCGCCCATATAACTCATAAACTCGATGTCTATTTCTTGGGCTTCGTGCCGAATGTCTATTAGCACGAAGGCACAAACGAGTTGCTCCCGGGTTTCAAAATAGTCGGTAATAAAGGACTGAAAAACTTGTTTGGTTTTTTTAGAAACTTTGGCATAGCCATAGCCTGGCAAATCGACCAAAAACCAATTGTTATTTATTTTGAAATGGTTAATAAGCTGTGTTTTGCCTGGTCTGCCAGAAGTCTTGGCAAGATTTTTATGATTTGTCAACATATTAATCAACGACGATTTGCCCACGTTTGACCGTCCAATAAAAGCATATTCGGGCAAAAACTCGGGAGGGCATTTGTTTACTTCAGAATTACTGATTATAAATTCGGCGGTGTTAATTTTCATTTAATAGTGTGGTTACTTCATCAAGTAAAATCGGAATATCTTTCATGATTATTTTCCAAATCAATATATCATCAACTTCATCGTAGGCGTGAATTACTTTGCTTTGCAAATCTACGATTACACGAGCGTAAGAAATTTCAATATTTGAATTTATTTTCAATAATTTACTTATTGCTTCGCCAATAATTTCAATTTCTCGTTCTACAGCACGTCTTTTGGTTTTGTCTTCTTGATATTCATTTATATTTCGTCTTGATTCTAAATGAAAATCTATGGACTGAATGCAATTTTGAATGTCTAACAAAAGTTTTTTTTGATCGAGTGTCATAAAATATTGATTTTAGAACCATCAATACTTTCTTTCAAATACTTGTTTTTAATGGTCTTCTCAGCAACTTAATCAACTTTTCGATGTAGCAAATTTTCTAAATCATTTGCCATTGCAAAATAATTATTGGCATATATTTCATAATCTTAATTTTCGTCAAACGAAAATAGAAAATCAATATCGCTCGATTTTTTTAGATGATTTTTAGATGCACTTCCAAATAGATATGCGCTTATTGAATTATATTTCAAAAAAATTTGTTTAATTTCAGCTATTTTTTCAGCAACAAATTTATCCATTTCAAATTATTTTATGTTTTTTAGAAAAGTAAGTCTAAAAATCCAAATCTATTCTCCCAAGTTTGTATCTTTCAACCAACTAAATAACAGTTCATTAAATTTTTCTGGATGCTCCATCATCGCCGCATGGCCGCAATTGTCTATCCAAAATAGTTTTGAATTTGGCAGCAGTTTGTCAAATTCGACACCTACTTCTGGCGGGGTGACATTGTCGTTTTTGCCCCAAATAATGCAGGTCGGAATGTGCATTTTTGGCAAATCTTTGGACATATTGTGTCTTATTGCGCTTTTGGCAATGGTCAATGTTTTTATCAGTTTTAGTCGATCGTTTGCCATGGCATAAACCTCGTCGACAATTTCTTTGGTGGCAACTGCAGGATCAAAAAATACCGATTGTGCCTTGGCTCGAATGTACTCATAATCGCCACGACGCGGATAACTGTCGCCCATAGCATTTTCATAAAGTCCTGAACTACCAGTAATTACAAGTCCCAACATTTTTTCGGGATACATTTTAGCGTGATAAAGTGCAATGTGCCCACCAAGCGAATTTCCTAGTAAAATTACTCGATCTAGTTTTTTGAAAGTAATAAAATCACGAACATATTTTGCAAATGCTTTCACATTCGTTTTCAGAATGTTCATTGTATAAATTGGCAATTCAGGTGCAATGACTTTGTATCCATGTTTAGGCAAAAAATCCATCATGCCTTCAAAATTGCTCAAGCCACCCATTAACCCATGCAGAATTACGATTGGTGTGCCTTCGCCAGCTTCAAAATATGTATATCGTCCTTCTTTTTTTAAATCGTAACCCATCAGTTTTTCTAACTTTTCAATAGTCGCAAATATAACATTTTATTACAGAAAAGGTCATTTTTCTTTCAAAAAATCAGTCAAAATCAATAAAATTCTATTCATTTTATCACAAAACCAATAAAAATTATTTGATGCTTTTTATTATTTTTTTTTTTGATGTATAAAATTGATTTTGATTGTTTTACACAAATATTCAGATTATATAAAGTAATGTTTTTTATAAATTTCATCAAAAATTAAAGTATTTGACGAGCAGTCAATAATTCAACAAAGACATTTTAAGATTTTCAATGTGTTTTTAGCAATGCAAAAAATATTTAGAAACTGTATTTTATCGAAAACTTATCAACAAAGTAGTAAAAAGTAGTAAATTGTGGTAAATATTTACATACTTTTGTCGTTATTAGTTTTAAAATTTATAAAAATTGATTGCGCTAAACGGAACACATGATTGCAAAGTAGATGCAAAAGGACGACTCCTGCTGCCATCGGCTTTCAAAAAGCAACTGCCTGACTTTGAGTCGGGTTTTGTGCTAAAGCGTTCTATTTACAATCCGTGCCTAGAGCTTTGGCCTATGGCAGAGTGGACAATTATGATGCAAAATTTGAATAAGCTAAATCGTTTTGTTCGAGAAAATGACAAGTTTATTACCCGTTTTTTGGCAGGTGTGAAAACTATTGAACTTGATGACGTGGGTCGACTATTGGTTTCTAAAGATTTGATTGCTTTTGCAAAAATTCAGAAAGAGGTTGTTTTTACTTCAAAAGTCAACATTCTAGAAATTTGGGACAAAGACATTTATGAAAAAGAAGTGGCTTTTGACAACGAAGATTTTGCACAACAAACCGAAAACGTCATGAAAAATTTTAATACCAATGCCACAGATGGAATATCATAACCCAGTTTTGTTGTCAGAAACCGTTGCTGGGCTTGACATTATCCCACACGGTGTTTATGTTGACGTAACCTTTGGTGGTGGTGGTCACAGTCGCGAAATCTTAAAACATTTGGGCGAAAACGGGAAACTTTTTGCATTCGACCAAGATGCAGACGCCATCGAAAACACGATTGACGACGATAGATTTACTTTAATAAACGAAAACTTTAGATACATTAAACGTTTTCTTAGATTTCATAATATAAAACAAGTCGATGGCATTTTGGCCGATTTGGGCGTATCGTCGCATCAGTTTGACGTGGCCGAACGTGGTTTTTCGACCCGATTCGACGCCGAACTTGATATGCGAATGAATCAAAAAGGCGAGTTAAATGCGTTTAAAATCGTAAATGAATATGACGAACCCAACCTGCGACGTATATTTTTGGACTTCGGCGAACTAAAGAACGCTCCCGCAATCGCAAGAGTAATCATTGAGGAAAGAGAAATTGAGACCATCAGAAACACTGCCGATTTAAAAACGGTTTTATCGCGGTTTTTGCCAGCACATAAAAGCCATAAAATTTTGGCGCAAATGTATCAGGCAATTCGCATAGAAGTTAATCAAGAAATCGAAGTTCTGAAAGAATTTCTAGATCAATCATTAGAGATTCTAAAACCAAACGGCCGATTATCAGTCATTTCATACCATTCGTTAGAAGACCGACTCGTGAAACGTTTCATGAAAAACGGCATGTTTGAAGGCGAACCCGAAAAAGATTTTTTCGGAAATTTTTCGGTACCATTTACAACCATCGGAAAATTGATTGTGCCGTCAAATGACGAAATTTATAAAAACAATAGAGCCAGAAGTGCAAAATTGAGAATAGCAGAAAAAAAGTAAAAAGTTTATCAAGTTAAATAGTTAGAAAGTTAGAAGTTAAAAGTTAGAAAGTTAAAAGTTTGAAAATTAAAAGTTAAAAAGTTTTCGATTTAACCAAAATAAACCATCAACCACCAACCCTATTAACCACCAACCATTAACCACCAACCATTAACCAGCAACCATTAACCACCAACCATTAACCAGCAACCAAAGACCATCAACCACCTCGTGAAAGACAAAATTTACAACATTCTGCGAGCAAGATTTCTTGTTAATGAAGACGCCAACAAAAACTGGTTGTTCATTATATATATTGTGCTGCTTGTTATTTTGATGATTGGAAACACAAACAACTACGAACAAAAAATTTTTAAAATAAAAGCACTTGACGACCAAGTCAAAGAACTTCGGTCAGAATTTGCAGATCGTCGAAAAGAGCTCATGGATTTGAAACTCGAATCGACTGTAGAAATCAAAATGTTAGAAAAAAGCATCATTCCGTCGGAAACACCGCCAATCAAAATAAAAGTTAAAAAAGAAGAAGAAAAAAGTTTACTCAAAAAAATATGGCAGTAGCAGACAAAAATATAGCAACCCGAATTTATTTCGTATCAGCTATGATTATTATCATGGCTATTGCTATTATTGTCAAGCTTAACAACATTGTTTTTGTAGAAGGCGATTATTATCGAAAACTTGCCAAAGAACGAACTGTGAAATCATTTGTAATTCCCGCCAACAAAGGCAACATTTATTCGTCAGACGGCAGTCTATTGGCAATTTCAGTACCAAGTTATACCATTCGTTTTGATGCGCTTGCCCCAAAATCAGACGTTTTCAAAAAAAACATTCAAGCCTTATCAGACTCACTTTCAAATCTTTTTGAAAAGTCAAGCAACTATTTTAGAGACGATTTAACCAAAGCCCGAAACAACAAAAACCGTTATTATTTTCTTGCAAAAAACATCAGTTTTACCGAGTATAAACGCCTGAAAAGTTTTCCGCTTTTCAATCTTGGATCCAACAAAGGCGGATTGATTGTAGATCAAACCACAGTTCGTCAACACCCAATTGGCAAAATTGCCGAGCGAACCATTGGTTACGAACGCTATGACGAAAACGGAAAACTACGTGATGCAGGAATTGAAGGTGCTTTTGGAAATTTTTTGAACGGAAAAGATGGAAGAGTCTTGAAACAAAAAATCGCAAAAGGACAGTGGAAGCCCATTCGTGACAACAACGAAATTGACCCACAAGATGGCTACGACGTGATCTCGACAATCGACGTTTATATCCAAGACATTGCGCACCACTCGTTGCTAAAACAACTACAACTTTTTGAGGCAGACCATGGTTGTGCCGTTGTAATGGAAACTAAAACCGGCGAAATCAGGGCCATATCTAACCTCGGAAAAGACAAAGACGGTAACTATTATGAAAAACTTAATTATGCCGTTGGCGAAGCACATGAACCTGGTTCGACTTTCAAACTACTTGATTTGATAGCGCTTCTTGACGATAAAAAAGCAGACACAAGCACAGTTTTTAAAACCTACGGCGGCAAAATAAAATATCGTGGCAAAATTGTCGAAGATTCGCACCCGACAGACAAAGCCGAAGTATCGTTGGCACGTGGTTTTGAACTTTCGTTAAATACCGTGATGGTGCAGGCCGTTCACAATAACTATAAAAAATCGCCAGCCGAATTTGTCGATAGAATAAACAGCTACGGACTTAACAAAAAACTTGGACTTCCGTTTGAAGGCGAAGGTCGTCCGTACATTCCATATCCTACAGAAAAAACATGGTCGGCAATCACACTTCCGTGGATGGCTTTTGGCTACGGGGTTTCGGTCACGCCATTGCAAACATTGACTTTGTATAACGCAATTGCCAACAAAGGCGAAATGGTAAAACCAATTTTTGTTCGCGAAATAAAAGAATGGAATAAATCGATACAAAAATTTGACAAAATAGTTTTAAATCCAAGAATTTGTTCGCCAGAAACCAATGCAAAAGTAAAAGAAGTGCTCAAAAATGTCGTAAAACGTGGCACCGCAAAAGCCTTGTACTCTAAAAATTTTTCGATGGCCGGAAAAACAGGTACTGCACAAGTTGATTATGGCAAAAATGGCGGACGCGAACAATATTACGCATCATCTTTCGCAGGATTTTTTCCTGCCGATGAGCCTAAATATTCTTGCATTGTCGTGGTTCACAAACCCAGAACAGATAAAAATAACTACTATGGAGCCGACGTTGCAGGACCAGTTTTTAAAAGAATTGCCCAGAAGATTTTTACCGGTTCGCCAACCAACAATGAGATTAAAGATATCAAAAAACCAAATCAAAAACAAGAAGACAGTTATCAAAAATATTTGACGAAAGTCGAACAAAAAACATCGTTAGTACCCAATGTTGTAGGTATGACTGCTATGGACGCCATTGCGCTGCTAGAAAATTTGAAACTTAGAGTAAAAATTATCGGATCAGGCAAAGTCAGAAATCAATCATTGAATCCCGGCGAACCCATCCAAAAAAATAAAACCATAATCATAGAACTTTCTTAATATCAATGAAAAGTTTAAAAGACATATTATATGAAGTAAATATCGAATCCGTTGCTGGTATCACCGACTTGCAAATTAATGCCATTCAATTTGATTCTCGAAAAATTGTTGCCAATGATATTTTTGTAGCCATTCGAGGAACAGTTTCTAATGGTCATGATTTTATTGCCAAAGCAATTTCGCTTGGCGCAAAAGTTATTGTTTGTGATAAATTGCCATTAAATACAAACGAAGAAATAACCTATATAAAAGTATCAGATACCAACAAGGCATTAGCTTTTATGGCAAATAATTTTTATGAAAATCCATCACGAAAGTTGCAACTTGTCGGTATAACAGGCACAAACGGAAAAACTACTATTGCATCACTTTTGTTTCAATTGTTTCAAAAAGCAAATTATAAAGTTGGATTGCTTTCGACAGTAAAAATCATGGTCGAGAATGACCAATTTCCTGCCACGCACACCACGCCAGATTCGCTGACCATCAACTATTTTTTAGACCAAATGGTGTTGGCAGGCGTAACGCATTGTTTTATGGAAGTTAGCTCACATGGCATTCACCAACAGCGCACAGAAGGATTGCAGTTTGCTGGCGCAATTTTCTCGAACATCACACATGACCACCTAGATTATCATAAAACTTTTGCAGAATATCGCGACGTGAAAAAACGTTTTTTTGACGGGCTTGACAGCAATGCCTTTGCGATAACCAACATCGACGACAAGAATGGGCAGTTCATGTTGCAAAATTCTTCGGCCAAAAAATGCTCTTATGCCCTCAAAACCTACGCCGATTATAAAGCCACGATTCTCGAAAATCAAATTTCTGGATTATTGCTAAAAATAAATAATAACGAAGTTTGGGTAAAACTCATTGGTAGTTTCAATGCCTATAATTTGTTGGCAATTTATGCAACAGCAATAGAATTAGGTATCGACGAACTCGAAGCCATGAGGCTATTATCCGAACTCGAGAGCGTTTCTGGTCGATTTCAGTTTGTGGTCATCAACGGAATCACCGCAATTGTCGACTATGCGCACACGCCCGATGCTTTAGAAAATGTCTTGAAAACCATTGCCGATATTCGCACCAAAAATGAAACTTTGATAACTGTTGTTGGCTGTGGTGGCGACCGTGACAAGACCAAAAGACCAATCATGGCAGCAATTGCCTCAGAGAATAGCGACAAAACCATTTTCACGTCAGACAATCCTCGAACCGAAAATCCCGAAACGATTTTAAACGAAATGGAAGTTGGCGTAGCACCCCAAAACTATAAAAAAACCATCACAATATCCGACAGAAAACAAGCCATAAAAACCGCCAGTCAACTCGCAAAACTAAAAGATATTATTTTGATAGCTGGCAAAGGCCACGAAAATTATCAAGAAATTATGGGCATAAAAACTCATTTTGACGATATGGAAACCGTCACAGAATTTTTAAAATTACGATAACAATAACAATAACAATTTTAATAACAATTTCAATATTAAAATTCAATATTAAAAATAGTTAAACCATTAACCAATAACAATCAACCAACAGCTAACAACCTAAACCCAACAACCAAAACCCCAAACCCATCAACCAAAACCCCAAACCCATCAACCAATAACCAAAACCCCACCAACCATAAACTAGTTCGACATGCTATACTACTTCTTTGAATACTTGCACAAAACGCTCAATGTTCCTGGAACAGGTGTTTTTCAGTACATTACGTTTCGGTCGGCATTGGCAATCATTATGTCGTTGTCACTTTCGACAATATTTGGTAAACGTGTAATCAATTTTTTGCGTAGGCAACAAGTGGGCGAGACCGTTCGAGAACTGGGACTTGAAGGTCAAAAAGAAAAAGCAGGAACACCTACTATGGGCGGTTTGATTATTATTTTTGCCACATTGGTACCAGTTGTTCTTTTCACAAAACTAGATAATGTGTACATCACTCTACTCATTGTCACTACCCTTTGGATGGGAACCATTGGTTTTATTGATGATTATATCAAGATTTTCAAAAAAGACAAACAAGGACTTAAAGGCATTTTCAAAGTCATTGGACAAGTTGGACTTGGGCTTATTGTTGGTTCGGTTTTGTACTTGCATCCAGGTGTAACAGCTCGTCACGACGTAAACGCAAATTTTTCGATTTCAAAAACCGCTCAAAACGAAATAAAACCGTCGCCAATCGAAGAAAAAACAACATCTACAACCATTCCGTTTTTCAAGAATAACGAATTTGACTACGCCGAAATTCTTGCATGGACAGGTGATGGTCACCAAAAATGGTCATGGCTTATTTTTATTCCAATCGTAATATTCATCATCACCGCAGTTTCAAATGGTGCAAACCTTACCGACGGAATCGATGGTCTTGCCGCAGGCACATCGGCAATATCGGTCTTGGCACTCGGGATTTTCACGTTCGTGTCGGGTAACATTATTTTTTCTAGTTATCTGAACATTATGTACATACCAAATTCGGGCGAAATGACGGTTTTCATCGCTGCATTTGTTGGCGCATTAGTAGGTTTTTTATGGTACAATTCTTATCCGGCATCAGTTTTTATGGGCGATACAGGCAGTCTGACCATTGGCGGAATCATTGCCGTTTTGGCAATTGCGGTGCGAAAAGAATTGATGATTCCACTAATCTGTGGAATATTTTTGGTCGAAAATTTTTCGGTTATTCTACAAGTTTCGTACTTTAAATACACCAAAAAACGATTTGGCGAAGGCCGCAGAATTTTTTTAATGTCGCCGCTGCATCATCATTATCAAAAAAAAGGATATCACGAAAGTAAAATAGTCACTCGTTTTTGGATTGTCGGAATCATTTTGGCGATTTTGGCGATTGTAACATTAAAGTTGAGATAAATGTAACCTAATTTTTTGGGCGTTCGAGCGGGCTGTTCGCTTTATCTTTTTTTGATTTTTGCCTACGTAGGCAACCCTCGAAAGGCAAAAATCAAAAAAAGGATACCGCTGCCATCCCTAACGCATAATCACCCTTGAAAAAACAACATGTTTAATAAATAGATAGTATAAGTTTTTAACAAGTAATAATAATTTTTTACCACAACATAAAACCTACAACATAAAACCTACAACCACCAACCACCAACCACCAACAACCCAAAACAAAAAAATGAAAAGATTAGTAATTTTAGGAGGAGGCGAAAGCGGCGTAGGCACAGCAATTCTTGCTAAAAAACAAGGATATGACGTGTTTGTGTCCGACTTTGGCAAAATTTCTGAGCATTATAAATTTGTTTTAATAGAAAATCAAATCGATTTCGAAGACGAAAAACATACTGAAGATTTGATTTTGAATGCCGATTTGGTCATGAAAAGCCCTGGAATTCCCGAGAAGGTTGCCATTGTTCAAAAATTGATAGATAAAAAGGTGTCAATCATTTCCGAAATCGAATTTGCCGCACCGTTCACAACCGCCAAAATCATAGGTATTACAGGCAGTAATGGCAAAACAACAACCACCATGATGTGCTATCATACCCTAAAAACTGCGGGATTGAATGTAGGATTTGGTGGCAACATCGGCAAAAGTTTTGCGTGGCAAGTCGCCACCGAAAATTTTGATTACTATGTTCTCGAAATCAGTAGTTTTCAGCTCGATGGATGTTATAGTTTTAGACCAGACATTGCCATCCTGACCAACATTAGCCCAGATCATCTTGATAGGTATGACTATGATTATAATAAATACATAAATTCAAAATTCAGAATCACACAGTCTCAAACAGAAACCGATTCTTTTTTCTATGACGATGATGACCAAGCCAGCAATGAATGGTTAAATAGCCATTTGATAAAAGCCAAAAAAATACCATTTTCAGCAACAAAATTTTTAGAATACGGAATATCTATAAATCCCAAAACAATGACAATCATTTTTAACGACGAAAAAGAAACTATCGAAACCACGCACTTTACTCTAGAAGGAATACATAACCGCAAAAATGCAGCCGCCGTAACTGGTGTTGCCAAGATGCTAAAAATCAGAAAAGAAACCATCAGAAAAAGCATGGAGTCGTTTGAATCTGTGCCTCACCGATTAGAAAAAGTAGCCAGAATAAAAGGTGTTCAATACATCAACGACTCAAAAGCAACAAACGTAAATGCGACTTTCTATGCACTCGAGAGCCTAAACGCGCCAGCCGTGTGGATAGTTGGTGGCGTCGACAAAGGAAATAATTATTCAGAATTAATGCCATTTGTTCACGAAAAAGTAAAAGCAATTGTGTGTCTTGGTATCAATAACGAAAAAATAATTGAAGCCTTTGGCAATATTGTCGACATTATGGTCGAAACCGAAAACATGACCGATGCTGTAAAAACCGCTAGTCGATTGGCCGAGAGCGGCGAAATTGTTTTGTTGTCTCCTAGTTGTGCAAGTTTTGATTTGTTCAAAAACTATGAAGACCGTGGCAATCAATTCAAAAATGAAGTTAGGAATTTATAAATTAATACTAAAAAATCTTTGCGCCTTTGCGTTTTAGTGCAATTTTAAATGAAACAGTTTTTTGACAACATAAAAGGAGATAAAGCCATTTGGTCGGTAGCGATTCTTTTGGCCATTTTCTCGTTTATGCCTGTTTTTAGTGCCAGTAGCAATTTGGCATATATGAACAAAGGCACCGGAAACACTGTTGCTTATTTGGCAAAACATTTTGCGCATTTGGCACTTGGTTTTTTTATTTTATACAGAATTCAAAAAATCCCTTACCACAGATTTCGGTTCATTTCAAAAATTTTATTGTTAGTGTCGTGCTTGCTTTTGGTCATAACTATGTTTGCAGGCGTAGAGCAGGGCAGTGCCCACAGGTGGTTGCGCGTTCCTATTTTGGGCGTAACGTTTCAGCCGTCGTCTATTGCCTCTATTGCATTAATGATGTTTGTTGCGCGATATTTGGCCAAAAATGAAGGTCAAGAAATAAATTTCAAACAATCGTTATTGCATCTGTGGTTGCCAATTGGCGGAACATTAGTGCTAATTTTACCAAATAATTTTTCAACAGCAGCACTTATTTTTGTAATGATAGTCATGTTGGTTTTTGTTGGACGATATCCCGCAAAATACTTGGCAGCGGTATGTTGCATTGCAGGAACATCCCTCTTGTTTTTTATACTGACTGCCAAAATAGTTCAAAAAACAAATCCCGAGAATCCACCTAGAATATTTGTTCGGGTGCAAACTTGGGAAAACAGAATTTATAGTTTTGTTGACAACAAAAAATCAGAAGATAAAGAAAAATCTGACGAAGATTATCAAATCGAAAAAGCCAAAACAGCCATTGCATCTGGCGGAATTTATGGTTTAGGACAAGGCAAAAGCGTTCAAAAACATTTTTTACCACAGTCGAGTTCAGATTTTATTTTTGCGATAATTGTCGAAGAAGGAGGGCTTATTTTTGGAATTGGCGTTTTGATTTTATATATGTTTTTATTTTTGAGGTTTGTTATTGCAGCGCATAAAGCAAACACATTATTCGGAAAATTGCTGGTCGTTGGACTAGGGTTTCCAATAATTTTTCAAGCACTTATAAATATGTGTGTTGCCGTTCAACTATTGCCCGTTACTGGTCAAACGCTTCCGCTGATAAGTAGTGGGGGCAGTGCCATCTGGATGACTTGTGTTTCAATAGGCATCATCATCAGCGTAACTAAAAAAGACGATGAAGTCGCTGCCGAAATTGCCGATAAAGAAAAACGTGACCAAGTTTTGAAAAAATTGATTGATGAACAAATGGCACGAGATGAGCGTCTAGAATCAGAAATGCTGTCAGGTGTTAATGATGTTGATGACGATCAAGACAACTATTCTATTGAAGAGCCAAACCCTATGAAAGCCGTTTTACATAAAAAATAATCATGAGCGATATTTCAAAAGATACCGATACAAACAAGCCAATCTTAAAATTTATTTTGAGTGGCGGCGGTACGGGCGGACATATATATCCGGCCATTGCAATTGCAAATGAATTGAAACGACGACTGCCCAATTGCGAAATTTTGTTTGTAGGCGCAAGCGACAAAATGGAAATGCAAAAAGTGCCGCAAGCAGGTTACAAAATCCAAGGATTGTGGATTGCAGGAATTCAACGAAAGTTGACGCTCGACAACGCAAAATTCCCATTCAAACTGTTGAGTAGTCTGTGGAAGTCAAGAAAAATTATAAAAAATTTTAAACCAAACATTGCTATAGGTACAGGCGGTTTTGCAAGCGGACCGTTGCTCAAAATGGCATCGATATTGAATGTGCCAACGGTTGTTCAAGAACAAAACTCTTTTCCAGGAATTACAAATAAATGGTTGGCCAAAGAAGCAGTAAAAATTTGTGTGGCATATCCAAATTTAGAACGTTTTTTTGAGGCAAACAAAATAGTGTTTACAGGAAATCCGGTTAGGCAAGATTTGATAGACATATCAGAAAAACGAACCGATGCTCAATCTTTTTTTGGGCTTGATAAAAACAAAAAAACTTTGTTAGTTCTTGGCGGAAGTGGCGGTGCAAGACGAATAAATCAATTAATAGAAAAAGAATTACAGTTTTTTGACAGATTGAATTTGCAAATTATTTGGCAATGCGGAAAACTATATTTCGAGCAATATAAAACTTTAGATAACTCAAAAAATATTAAAGTTTTTGCATTTCTTGACAGGATGGATTTGGTATATTCGGCTGCCGATTTTGTGATTTCAAGAGCCGGAGCATCGTCGGTATCCGAGTTATGTTTAGTCGGGAAACCAGTGATTTTTATTCCGTCGCCCAATGTTGCCGAAGATCATCAAACCAAAAATGCGAATTCGATTGTAGATGCAAATGGCGCATTAATGATTAAAGAATCTGAACTAGAAAATAGTTTTGAAATGATTTTTAGTGATCTAGTTAATAACGATGAGTTACAAAAACAGTTGGCAGAAAACATTTTGAAACTTGCAAAGCCAAAAGCAACAAGCGATATTGTTGATGAGATTTTGAAAATAGTCTGAAAATCAAGAACGGGTTTTTATTCTCAAACGATAAAATTATAAGTAGAATGTTGGACTTGCGACGATAGATTTTAGAAACAAAAAGTTAGTAATGGAATTAAAAAACATAAAAAATATATTCTTAATTGGCATCGGTGGCATCGGCATGAGTGCCTTGGCTAGGTATTTCAAATATCTAGATAAAATTGTTGTGGGCTATGACAAAACCCCATCGGCATTGACCTCAGAGCTCATAGCAAGTGGTATTGATATTCATTTTGAAGATAATATTTCATTGATTCCAGATGATTTTTATCTCGAAAACACGTTAGTTATAATCACGCCTGCAGTGCCAATTTCGCATTCGCAATGGCAATATTTTTTAGAAAGAAACTATATTGTCAAAAAGCGATCAGAAGTTTTGGGTCTAATAACCAACAGCACATTTTCGTTTGGCGTAGCGGGCACACATGGCAAGACCACAACTACGGCAATTTTAGGGCATATTTTGTACCAATCTGGCGTGGACGTTACCGCTTTTGTGGGCGGAATTGTAGAAGGATATAACACAAACCTGATTGGCAACGGAAAAACAGTAACCGTGGTCGAGGCTGACGAGTTTGACCGTTCGTTTTTGAAGCTAAGCCCAGATATGGCATGTATTACCAGTACCGACGCCGATCATTTAGACATTTATGGAAATGCCGAATCTATTCAAGAGTCGTTTGCAGAATTTGCTGCAAAAGTCGAAGATAAATCAAATTTGTTTATTGCAAATGGCATCAATATCGAGGGACAAACTACTGGATTTAACGACTTATCTGATTATCAAGTTTTGAATAAAAAAATTGTTGATGGAAGTTATTTTTTTGATATAAAAACACCAACAGAAACTATTGAAAATCTAAGGTTTTCGTTGCCAGGAAATCACAATTTGCACAATGCGTTGATGGCTGTAGCCATGGCAAAAAAATATGGCGTTTCTAACGATAATATAAAGAGCAGTTTGCTTTCATTTCCGGGCATAAAACGTCGATTTTCATACCAAATAAAAACATATTCTAAAGTATATATTGATGATTATGCGCATCATCCCACCGAAATAAATGCGGTTTATCAAGCCGTTCACGAATTGTATCCAAACGACAAAGTTTTGGCTATATTCCAACCACATTTGTTTAGCAGGACTAAAGATTTTGCTGATGATTTTGCAAAAAGCCTATCGCAGTTTGATGACGTTTTATTGATGGAAATATATCCTGCGCGCGAGTTGCCGATTGACGGAATAACGTCAAGTTGGTTATTAGAAAAAATTGAAAACCCAAATAAAAAACTAGTTTCAAAAGAGAATTTGATTCACGAAATAAAAAACTCAACGAACAGAATAATAGTAACAATTGGTGCAGGCGACATCGGCGAAATGGTGTCGACAATAAAATTTAATTTAGAAAATTGATAAAAATAAAATGTGAATTTGTCGCAAAAAACAAGCGTACAAGCAATTCAGATTAATAATATAGAAAAAAGTAAAATTCTCAAATTTGCGGTTGATAACTTTTTGAGAAATAAAATAAGATTCAAAATATAATTTGCGTCTAAATAATTAGAAATGAAAAACATAAATTGGATAAACATTTGGATAAACCTTAGGCTACTGCTCATATTCTGTGCGGTGATTTTCTTAATGGCATTCACATCCAATCGAAATAACAACCGAAAACTAACCAAATCTGTGGTCGAATTTGAAGGAATTGACAACCAATTTGTGCCCTCAACAATAGTTAATAAACTGTTGATATGTAATGCAAATACTGTTCAAAACTTACAAAAACTTAACCTAAATTTGAACAAAATTGAAAAATCCATCAACGCCCACAAGATGATCGAGCATGCGGAAGTCTTTGTTAGTATTGATGGCGTGCTCAAAACAATAGTAAAACAAAGAACGCCAATTGCACGTTTTTTTAGCAGCAACGGATCTTTTTATATTGATTGTCAAGGAACTAAAATGCCACTGTCTCCCCAACTAAGTGCTCGTGTTCCGTTGGTTTTTGGCGAGTTAAACTCGAGAAATAAAGCAACTGTTTTTACTTTTTTGAAATATATTTTTGATGACGATTTCTTAAAAAAAAGTATCGTTTCAATCTCAATTTCAAACAAAGATGACCTGCTTTTAAAAATCAGAAACTACGATTTTGACCTTGAATTCGGAAAATGCCAAAATGTTGAAACCAAGTTCAACAATTATAAAGCATTTTTTCAAAAAACAAGTCAAGATAGTACAATCGATAATTATAAGAAAATATCTTTGAAATACGATCATCAAGTTGTTGGCACAAAATAAATTTTAGCACATGGAAACAGAACACATTGCCGTAGGATTAGACATTGGAACAACCAAAATTGTTGCAATGATTGGCAAAAAAAACGAATACGGAAAACTCGAAATTCTTGGACTCGGTAAATCTAAAAGTCTTGGTGTAAAACGCGGCATGGTCGAAAACATAGCCCAAACCATTTCGTCTATCCAAAAAGCTATTGAAGATGCCGAAGAAAAATCGGGCTATAAAATAAATGATTGTGTAGTTGGCATAGCAGGGCAGCACATTCGCAGTATTCAAAAAAACGACTATATCATTCGTCCAGATTACGAAGAAGTTATTGGCGATGCCGATATTGATTTATTGATCAAGCAAGTTCAAAAGATGGTGATGCTTCCCGGCGAAGAAATCATTCATGTCTTGCCACAAGATTTTATTATCGACGAGCAAAATCACACCACCGAACCAATCGGAATGTGCGGCTCTCGAATAGAATCTAGTTTTCATGTTGTTGTTGGTCAAGCCGCATCTATCAGAAATCTCACGCGTTGCGTAAAAAGTGCAGGAATAGATTTGTCAGGACTAACGCTCGAGCCACTCGCATCTGCCGATGCCGTTTTGAGCGAAGAAGAAAAAGAGGCTGGCGTTGCCCTTATAGACATTGGTGGCGGAACCACAGATTTGGCTATTTTCAAAAACGGAATCATTCGCCACACAGCCGTAATTCCGTTTGGAGGCAATGTCATTACCGAAGATATTCGCGAAGGTTGTTCAATAATTGACAAACAAGCCGAATTACTCAAAGTAAAATTTGGATCGGCTTGGCCAGGCGAAAATCGAGATAACGAAATAGTTTCAATTCCAGGACTGAGAGGTCGTGAACCAAAAGAAATTTCTAGAAAAAATCTTTCAAAAATCATTCACGCTCGTGTGGTCGAAATCATCGAAAATGTTTTTGAAGAAATCAAAGAATATGGTCATGAAGCACCACAAAAAAAATTAATCGCTGGCATTGTGCTAACAGGTGGTGGTGCGCAATTGTTGCACATCAAGCAATTGGTCGAATATATCACAGGCATGGACACCCGAATTGGCTATCCAAACGAACATTTGGCAGGAAACTCAGACGAAGAAATTTCAAGTCCGCTATATGCCACAGCCGTAGGTTTGGTCATGAATTCTATTGCCAACAAAACCCAAAGCGCCATTAGATTTCAACACCAAGAAGCAGTTGCAAAACCAATTGTAATTCCAAAAATTGTACAAGAACAAGAACCACAACTAGAAGAAGCAGTTGCATTTCAACAACCAGAAGTAACTGAATCTACCGCCACAAAAATGAAGCGCTCCTTTTGGGAAGTCTATGTCGAGAAACTCAAAAATTTTCTAGAAAATGCCGAATAAATTTTAAATCATAGCACAACACGACAAGTCACAATATATTAAAACACCAAAAATTATGAAAAGCGAATCAGATTTTGGCAACATAAATTTCGATCTACCAAAACATCAGTCCAATGTAATTAAGGTAATCGGCGTTGGCGGTGGCGGTAGCAATGCCATAAACCACATGTTCAAACAAGGTATCAAAGGCGTAGATTTCATTATCTGCAATACCGATGCGCAAGCATTGCAAAACAGCCCTGTACCAAACAAAATTCAGTTAGGTATCAACCTTACCGAAGGGCTTGGCGCAGGCGCAAATCCAGAGGTTGGGCAACAATCGGCTATTGAAAGCGTTGCCGAAATCGAAAAAATGCTCGATTCAAACACCAAAATGGTTTTCATAACCGCAGGCATGGGTGGCGGCACAGGCACAGGAGCAGCCCCAGTAATTGCGCAACTAGCCAAAGAAAAAGACATTCTAACTGTTGGTATAGTAACCATTCCTTTTCAATTTGAAGGAAAAGTTCGCTACGAGCAAGCCATCATTGGTGTCGAAAAACTTCGCAAACAAGTCGATTCGCTTATCGTCATAAACAACAATAAACTTCGTGAAGTCTACGGAAATCTTGGTTTCAAAGCAGGATATTCAAAAGCAGACGAAGTACTATCGACCGCATCACGTGGCATTGCCGAAGTAATCACGCATCACTACACCCAAAACATCGACCTGAAAGATGCCAAAACTGTACTTTCAAACTCAGGAACAGCCATTATGGGATCTGCAACTGCCAGTGGCGAAAATCGATCCAAAGATGCTATTATGGCAGCACTCGATTCGCCACTTTTGAACGACAACAAAATCAAAGGCGCAAAAAATGTTTTGCTACTCATTGTTTTTGGAAATGACGAAATCACCTTCGACGAAATTGGTGAAATAACAGACTATATTCAGGAAGAGGCTGGTAACAACGCCAACATCATCATGGGTGCGGGCGAAGACGAAAGCCTTGGCAACGCCATCACCGTTACCATCATAGCCACAGGTTTTAATGCCGAGCAGCAGCATGACATTGTCAATGCCGAACCCAAAAAAATAATTCACCTGCTCGATTCAGAGCAAAAACTAACACACAATTTTACGCCAAACGCAACAGCAAATCACGATTTTGACGCACCAATTTCAAGCAGCAACCACGAAAAAGTTGTGCATCAACTTGTTGAAGATGAGACAGAAATTGTCGCTCCAAAACCACTACCAACCTTCGAATTTAACAATGTGCCAACCACCGAATTCATCAAAAATATCGACGTTACCTTCGAGATTGTTTCGCCTACGTTGCCAACACAATTTCAAATAACAACGCCCGAAATTCGCGAAATAATTGTCAAAGAGCCAACATTAGTTCTGCCCGAAAACGAACAAATCACGTTTTTGTTTAACGAGCCACTCAGCAAAACCGAAGTGCCTTTTGTTGCCAAAACTGCCGATTTAGAAACTGCCGCTTTCGACCTAAAAGTAACCGAACCCATTCATTTCATGCCAGTTACAGAAGTAATTAACGACGGCATCGTGCGCTATTCTCTCGAAGAATATATGGAAGTCGAAAACCAACTCACACAGTCAAAACCCGTTGCAAAAGTAGTCGACACAATTCCAGAATCACTCAATTTTAGTGTGCGACAAGAAGAAATAGTTCAAAAAACAGAGCCAATCACAAATGCGCTTCCCACAGAAATGACACTCGAAGATGCCGCAAAACTAAAAGCCAAAAACATCGGCCTCAAACTAAAAGAACTCAACTACACCTTCAAACACAACAACGCCGCCAAAATCGACCATCTTGAGCGCGAACCAGCATACAAGCGCGTAGGTGTCGAACTGTGCAATGTTGCCACCAACACGGCGTTGTCAAGAACATCAGTAAATATTGATGCTAACAACGATTTACAACTGCGTTCAAACAACTCTTTTCTACACGATAACGTAGATTAACCATTGTTTTCAAATAATTTAGACCCGAAACCCTCGCAAGTTTCGGGTTTTTTTATACATTTGTAAAAATTAAATATGCAGAAAATAGTTCTTTTTTTGAGCCAATTCACGCTATCATTCCAAACCTTTGGTCGCCAAATTGTTTTTTCTTGGTCATAATCTCGTCTTTTGGGACGAGACCGTTGGTCGCTGTTTTCTAACCAGAAAAAAGCAATTTCCCAACCAAAGGTTTTTCCCTTCTATCGGGGGCAGGGG
>JBDLWE010000039.1:0-7316 GCA_039804445.1 Bacteroidota bacterium
AAGTTTTGATGTAAAATCGTTGCAAGTCATTGAAAAATTTGAAAAACTTACAATCTATCCCGCCAATATGTTTGTTACTTCGCCAGATGTGCTGCAGGATGCAATTTGGCAAATTCAGCAAGATTTGGTCAAACAAGTTGATTATTTTAAGAGCGTTGGCAAACATCTTGAAGCAAAACGTTTAGAAGAACGAACCAATTTTGATCTAGAAATGATTCGCGAACTTGGTTATTGCTCTGGCATCGAAAATTATTCGCGATATCTTGATGGTCGCGAACCTGGCACAAGACCTTTCTGTTTGCTAGACTATTTCCCTGATGACTATTTGATGGTGGTAGACGAAAGCCACGTGACGCTCTCGCAAGTACACGCGATGTTTGGTGGCGATCGCTCACGCAAAGAAAACTTGGTTGAATATGGATTTAGATTACCAGCAGCCATGGACAATCGCCCTTTGAAGTTTGACGAGTTCGAAGCCATGCAAAATCAAGTAATCTATGTGTCGGCAACGCCTGCAGATTATGAACTTCAAAAAACAGAAGGTGTTGTTGTTGAGCAAGTTATTCGACCTACTGGACTATTGGACCCTATTATCGAGATTCGACCAAGTTTAAATCAGATAGACGATTTGATCGAAGAAATTCAAGTTCGTGCCGAAAAGGACGAGCGTGTTTTGGTAACAACACTAACAAAAAGAATGGCCGAAGAGTTGGCAAAATATCTTACAAAACTAGATATTCGTTGCAGATATGTGCATTCAGAAGTTGATACTTTAGAACGTATAGAAATTATGCAAGACCTGCGGAAAGGGCTTTTTGATGTTTTGATTGGCGTAAACTTGCTACGTGAAGGATTGGATTTGCCCGAAGTTTCTTTGGTTGCAATACTAGATGCAGACAAAGAAGGTTTTCTGCGAAGTGCACGATCTTTGACACAAACCATTGGCCGCGCCGCCAGAAACATCAACGGAAAAGCAATCATGTATGCAGATAAAATTACGGCAAGTATGCAAAAAACCATTGACGAAACCAGCTACCGTCGCACAAAACAAATCAATCATAATACCGAAAATAATTTAGTACCAACCTCACTAAACAAAACTATCGAAAGTGCTTTTACAAAAAACAAATTGGTTGATTATGAGCTTGGATCCGACGAAAATTTATCTTTAGCTGCAGAAGCTCCAACAGAATATCTTGCAAAACCAGAGGTCGACAAACGCATTCGCGAAAAGCGAAAATTGATGGAAAAAGCCGCAAAAGAACTTGACTTTATACAAGCCGCCAAATTTAGAGACGAGATAAAGGTCTTGCAGGCGATGGTTTAAAAATCAATACCATCGTTTTTTATTTTGAATTGATCCAGCAGATTTTCTAGATTTATGAGCACCAGCACTACGGTTAGAGTTATTTTGTTTTTCGGGTGCAGGTGGCGCTTCAATATTTCCTGATTTCCACGGATAAGGATGCTCATCGATTACTTTGACGTCAACTTTTATCAATTTCTGAATGTCTTTCCAATATGGTGCCTCGTCGGCGCCACAAAACGAAATTGCAACTCCGCCGTTTCCTGCTCTGCCGGTTCGACCTATTCTGTGCACATAAGTTTCGGGAATATTTGGCAAATCAAAATTGATAACAAACGGCAATTGGTCAATGTCAATGCCGCGCGCGGCTATATCGGTGGCTACCAAAACACCAACTTCTTTATTTTTAAAAGCATCAAGTACCCGTTGTCGCGCGTTTTGAGATTTGTCGCCATGAATAGCCTCGGCAGGTACACCATGTTTTCTTAAGGCTTTTACAACATTATCCGCACCATGTTTGGTACGAGAAAAGACCAAAAGGTCTGTCAATTTTTCGTTGCGAATCAAATGATACAACAAATTTCGTTTTTCGGATTTATCTACAAAATAAATGCGTTGCTCAACATTTTCGGCGGTTGACGATACGGGCGAAACAGAAACCGTGGCTGGATTTTGCAAAAACATTTCGGCCAATTCACGAATTGCAATTGGCATTGTGGCAGAAAACAACAACGTTTGACGATTGTTTGGCGTGAGTTTCACAATTTTTTTGACGTCGTTTACAAATCCCATATCAAGCATTTGGTCGGCTTCGTCAAGCACCAAAACATGCAAATGATCTAAATCTATAAAACCTTGTTTGTGTAAATCAAGCAATCGACCTGGCGTTGCAATCAAAATATCGACACCTTTGCGCAGCAAGTCTACTTGCGGGACCTGCGAGACGCCACCAAAAATGGTAAGCTGCGTAAGATTTGTATATTTGGCATATTGGTCAAAATTCTGTCCAATTTGAACCGCTAATTCTCTCGTTGGTGTTACAACCAAACATCTGATTTGTTTTGCTTTTTTTGACGAACCAACAATTCTGTGCAATTGATGAATGATTGGAATGGCAAATGCAGCCGTTTTTCCAGTTCCAGTTTGTGCGCAACCTATCAAGTCGCGGCCTTCTAAAACCAATGGAATGGCTTGCTGCTGTATTGGGGTTGGCTCTAAATATCCAATTTCAAAAACTGCTTTTTGGATACTTTTTGAGAGCGATAAATCTTCGAATAACATATTTTATACTTTAAACAACCACCAATTTAGTGGCGTGCAAAGATACTTTATATAAGTTTAAACATTGATTTTTAGTTGGTGTATTTTTGATAGCTTGGGCGTTCTACCGATTTTTAATTTGCCGAAAATGTAAATTCAAAAACCGTGTCGGTCTTTCGTTCCCAATCTTTTTTCAAGTTTTTTTGTCATCCGTAGAAAGTCTATGCTGAACGCAGTTGAAGTACAGTCGGGGGACAAAAAATCTTAAAAAAAGGATTTCCACTATCGCCCTAACGCAAGATTGTGGTAAAAAACGAAACTTTGTGAGATGAGATCATGTTATATTTCAAAAATTTGTGTTTTTAACAATGCAACCTGAAATTATAAATTTAGCAAGTATTATCGTATTATTTGAACACTTTTAAATAACGTCAAAAAAATTTAACCACTGGACGAAGTAGGAGACTTCACGAAACGTAAACGAAATCTAATTTAGTAGATTTGAAAATCTTAATTGTGGTTTAATTTAATTGTTGGTTTAGTTTGCTGTTTTTTTGGCTGAATCCAAAGTATATGATAAGTCCAACTGCAAGCCAACATGTGAAATAAATCCAGTTCCAGACGCTTAATTCTGCCATCATATATAGACATGATATCAGGCCGAGTAAGGGAATGAGCGATAGGTTTTGTTTGTAGGTCCAAACACAAAGGCCTGTAAGCACTATAAAAAATATCCACATTGGAATTTTATGTTTGAATAAGTTGAAACCAGTTTCATATTTTTGATTTTCGCTTATTGGCAGTTTTGATACCAAATTTTCATAATTTTCATTGTCTAAACTACTCAAAATTTCTTCTATATCATTTGATTTAATATTATTTGATGTTGTTTCTAAATATGTTAAAACGGCTTGCGAATCTTTTTCTGAAAGCGATGTTACTATCGTTGCCGCTGAATTTACTTGTTTTTGGTTGGTCAAAAAAGCCATTGTTGGCTCTTTATTGATTGTAAATAAATATATAAAACCTGCTACTATGACAATTGGCAGTATGTATTTTGCGTTTATATATGGTGTTTTAAACTTTCCGCGAGGTATATCTTTTTTGTTTTGAAGCGCTAGTACTCCTGCGCAAACCAGCACAAAAGCAAATAAGGTGCCAATGCTGCAAAGGTCTGTTACCATGGTAAGATTTAAGAAAAATGCTGGAATTGCAACCACAAAACCCGTAACAATCGTTGCGTAAGAAGGAGTGTGGTATTTTGGATGAATTTTTGAAAATCTTTTTGGCAAAAGGCCGTCTCGACTCATGCTTAGCCAAATGCGTGGTTGCCCCATTTGAAAAACAAGCAGAACGCTTGCCATGGCCACCACGGCACTTACGGCAATGATGCCCGACATCCATTGCAAATTAATTTTATCGAACACAAAAGCTAATGGGTCGCCAACATTAAGCGTGTTGTAAGGTACTAAACCTGTGAGAACCAGCGCGATTATGACATATAAAATTGTGCAGATAATTATTGCCCACATCATGCCGCGAGGCAAATCACGTTGTGGGTCTTTGCACTCTTCTGCGGTTGTAGATATTGCATCAAAACCTATATATGCAAAAAATACCGCAGAAACTCCTTTTAAAATACCAGGAACACCGTTGGGTGCAAATGGTGTCCAGTTCGCAGTATCAACATAAAAGGCACCAACTGCAATAACTAATAAAATGACACATAATTTTACAACAACCATCAAATTACTTGCGTTTCGCGATTCTTTCATGCCACGGTATACGAGCGCTGTGATAAAAATGATGATAAAAAGAGCTGGTAAATCTGCCACGAAATGAAAACCGAAAAGGGTAGGTGCGCTTTGATAGGCGTTGTAGGCATTTTGAAGATTACTATCTAAATTTGCAAAAGATTTTCCGTTTTGCATGAGTGCGGTTGCATCTCGAAAGCCATGCGAAGCGGTGATATAATCTGTTTGTGCCCAGTCTGCTATATATTTTAAATTAAATTGAAATTGGCTATTTAGATTGGTGGTGACATTATTGAGCAAACTAGTGAAATAATCACTCCACGATATTGCGACTGTTATGTTGCCAATAGCATATTCCATAATTAGCGCCCAGCCAATTATCCAGGCAATAATTTCGCCAAAAGCAACGTAAGAATATGTATAGGCACTGCCGGCCACAGGAACCATCGAAGCGAACTCGGCGTAAGCAAACGCCGCAAAACTGCACGCAAGTGCTGTAAAAATAAACAAGAAAATAACAGCCGGACCACCGTCAAAGCTGGCTTTGCCAATTGTACTAAAAATGCCAGCACCAATAATTGCGGCAATGCCAAAAGCCGTTAAATCTCGCGCTGTTAAATGTTTGCCAAGTGCGTTATGACCATCTGCTTCATTTTTTGCAACTTGTTTGAGAATGTCTTGTACAGTTTTTTTGCGAAATAAGTTTCTGAAATTCATGAGGCGTGGGTATATTGTTGGTAAATATCAAAAAAACAAATATAACAAACTTAGGCAATAATTTAGTTTTATACTAAAAAATGATAACTCAAAAACTAATCTTCTTTTGGCGGGGGAATTGCTTCTATTTTCTGTGGGATATTGTTTTCATTTTTTTTCTTTTTATCTTCTAGAAACAATATATTATCTGGAAATTCTGAATCTGGAACATCTTCAGTTGATTTCTTATTAATTATCAGTTTTTTACGCTTAATTATTTTTTGAAAAAGCTCTTGAAGATTATCAAAATCTACTTGATAATTTATACCTAGGCCTTGCGTAAAACCAAAACCTTCGCCAATATAGTTTATGTCGTTTTCTCGATTAAACGCACGAAGGTTCAATGTTCCGTCATCATTCACACGGTAAAGAACTTCTACATTACCAACGATTCCCGACTGATTTACACCACCAATTGGCACACCAACTTTTCCATTTATTGACATTCGTTCGTTAATTTGCGAATTAAAACCAAATCCAACTTGCCCATTACTCTGGCGGTTTGGGGTTCTGTCTGCGGTCGACACTTGTAAACTAAATTTAATTTTGTCGTCTGGATTTTGAAAAATTCCCGAAAACAAATCGCCAGCAGTTTCAAATAAATTATTGTAAACCGTATTTTGGTTTAATCCTTCTGGACTTGAAAAACTACCCGTTCCGAGCAGTGTTAGCGCCTGTGTTTGTCTTATTACAGGATCGTTTAATTTGGTTTGGATTTCAGATTTGAGCGTTGAACTGACTGTCGGAAAAATGACATTAAAGTCGGGTTCTGGGTTGCTTAAATTTCCGGTAATTGCAATACTAACTTCTACGTCGACTTTGCGGTTTATCGACGGGTTATCTAACAAAACCGCAGGATTTGCACCTGTTGGCAGTTTATAAATTGCCTCAAGATTAAGTCGCGCTTTCATGGGGTCGCCTTCCCACGAAATTGAACTACCGGGTTTAACCACAAATTTTTTGTCAATAATGCCACGATATTTAAAGTTGTAATCACCTTTATCGACAATGTATTCGCCATTCATTTTAAATTTTCCGAGCGTGTTTATTTCTAAAAGCATTGTTCCTTGTCCTTGCGCCTTCATAGCGTGGCCAGTATCTTGGTCCAAAATTATTTCTATTTCGGCGTCTTTGGTTATATCTAAATCAAAGCGAAGTTCTAGACCGTTATAGTTTCTATTATTGTTTTCGATACCTTTTAATTGATTAAACTTTTCTTTTGGACTTAAAAAATGAATGAAATTTTTGTTGCTTGTTGAAGTTGCATTACTGATCGGAATTTTAAGTTTTGTGTTTTTACTAGATTTTGCGTTAACACCAATAATTAGAGCATTTACAGCGCCTTTGATAGATGCTTGACCATTTATAAAAGCAGTACCATAATATGCAGAATCATCACTATAATTTGTATCTAAAGCCAGAAATCTATCAGAATTTATTAGCAAATCTAATTTCCAATCAGTGAAATTGTTATGACCAATTATACCATTTATTCTGCCTTCAGTTTTATATTTTGTATCAAGTAAGGTTGCATTTTGAAAAATAAATTTATTTTCTGAAAGGTCGATAATCGAATTTTCTTTAAAACTATAATCAATATTAAGGTAGGGTATCTTTAAACCAGCATTTTCAAGATATAGTCGGCCATCAATATCTGGTTTTTTGATATTACCAAAGATGGTGGTTCCGCCCGTAACCAAACCACGAACGTCAGAAAATACGCCTTTTACAAACGGACTCAAAATCGACAAATCAAACTTGTTCATCCGAACGTCCAAATCAAGAATAGTACTTGCTTTTGAAACAGAAAAATTGCCAGTTGTTGTTAACGTCTCTTCTGTTCCTTTTGTAATGTTTGCAGCTACTTCAAATTTCTTTAGCGCATTGTCTCCTTCTATTACAGCATTTAATTCTCCTAAAATAATTTTGTTAATAACCAAACCGTCTATTTTTAAAGTAGAAGTAGGTTGATATATGTCGTTATTTTGCCTGAAGTTTACGATACCATTTAGGTTGCCGTCAAGTGATAAATTATCTATTTCGGGTAAAATCTTTGCAAGGTTTACGTCTTTAAAATCTAATTTTATGTCTTTAAAATCAGTGCCTTTTAGTACGCCATTTAAAGCAATTTTTTGTTGTTCATGTGTCAAAAATATATTTTCAAAAGAAAAATCTTTAAATTTTTTATCAAAAACAATTTTGTTTTCATTAGCATCATTTTCATTTAAAAACCATAAATA
>JBDLWE010000040.1:0-6987 GCA_039804445.1 Bacteroidota bacterium
ATAACTATATCAAAAAAATTTAATTAAAAATAGACTATGCTATATTTGTATAAACAGAACGTTTGGTCAAATAAAAAAAAAAGACCCGCAATCGATATATAAACGACGCTTTGGCTTTTTATAATGCTGCTCAAAGACGAATTCTATTGCAAGAAAAATTGCATTTTGAATCAAAATTAGTGTCTATAAGCTCAATGGAAGTTCTAAAAGAATTTGAACAAATAGATACTTTGCATGAATCAATTTGAAATATGGCTTGCTGATTTGAATCCGCAAATTGGCACAGAACCAGGAAAAGTTCGTCCTGTCATTATAATTCAGACCAATTTTCTGAATGAAATTCATCATTCATCTACAATTGTGTGTCCTATTACCACAAATTTAAACGATAATTCAGATATTTTGCGAGTAAGAATAAATCAAGGAAATTGCGGATTAAAAGAAAATTCTGACATAATGATAGATCAAATTAGAGCGGTTGATAATTCTAGATTTATAAAAAAAATTGGAACGGCAACACCCGAAATCAAAATCAAAATCAAAGAAAATATTCAAATTGTCTTAGACATTTAAAAGCATTGTTTATATGAAAATCTCAATAATCATGGGCTCGATTTCCGACCTACATATCATGCAAGAAGCCATCGATATTCTAAAATCATTCGATATAGCAACCGAAGTCGATATTGTTTCTGCCCATCGCACACCCCAAAAACTGTTCGATTTTAGCCAAAATGCTCATCAACGCGGCATTTCGGCCATCATCGCAGGCGCAGGCGGAGCCGCACATTTACCTGGAATGGTCGCGGCACTCTCGCCACTTCCCGTCATTGGCGTGCCCATAAAATCCAGCAATTCAATCGATGGTTGGGACTCTGTTTTGTCAATCCTGCAAATGCCCGGCGGCGTTCCTGTTGCAACAGTAGCCTTGAACGGTGCCAAAAATGCAGGAATTCTCGCCGCACAAATCATAGGAAGTTCAGACAAAAACGTTCAACAAAAAATCATCGATTACAAAAAATCACTAGAAAACGCCGTTCACGAATCAGCACAATCTATCGTAAAATAATTTTTTGTCGAAGCCAATCCCGCCATCCGTTTCAATTTTTTGTTCAAAAACCTTTTTTTGCTAGCTTTTGCAAGAGCTTCCGTTGGTCGCTTTGCAAAACCTGCAAAAAATAGGCTTTTTCTCAAAAAGATTTCCACTACTGTCGGGGCTAGAAGTATAATGAAATCGGAGAATATCAGTTTTAATATCAATACTAAACTCTTAGCAATTTTTTACTTAAACCCAAAACACTACTTACTCTAAATTTTTAAAAACCTCTAAATTAAACCGACCTATTTTGCGTTTTTTGCGCACTTTGTGGTCAAAAAATTAATCTGCGTTCAATAACAATCGTAATATTCAATAAAAAACAATATTAAATGTCAATCCTCACAAAACCATTCGACACCAAACATAATACAGCGCCGTTTTCGTCTATAGAAACCCAAGATTATAAACCCGCGTTTCTCGAAAACATCGAAACCGCTCGCGCCGAAATAAATGCTATTGTCAATAATGCTACTGCACCAACTTTTCAAAATACTATAGACGCGCTCGAGTTTTCTGGCGAAGCACTTGACCGATTATCATCAATTTTTTTTAATCTAAACTCGGCAGAAACTACTCCCGAAATGCAGCAAATTGCCCAAGAAGTGTCGCCACTGCTCACCGAATTTGGAAACGACATTACACTGAACAAAAAACTTTTTGAACGCATCAAAACGGTCTATGACCAAAAAGAAAAGCTAAATCTTTCGCCTGAACAAAACACGTTACTCGACAAAAAATTCAAATCATTTTCTAGAAATGGTGCATTGCTGAACAATGACCAAAAAACCAAACTTCGCCAAATAGATTCAGAACTATCTACTATAAAACTCACCTATGGCGAAAATATCTTGGCCGAGACCAATAATTTTCAGCTTCACGTCGATAATATACATGATTTACAAGGTCTTCCAGACGGTGTAATTCAAGCCGCACAGGCTTTGGTTACAGACGAAAATCTCGACGGGTACGTCTTTACACTAGACATGCCAAGCTATTTGCCGTTTATGACCTATGCCGACAATCGCGAACTGCGCAAACAAATGGCAATTGCCGCTGGCAAAAAAGCTTTCCAAAACAACGAGTTTGACAACCAAAAAATTACTTTAAAAATTGCACAACTGCGGTTCGAGCGTGCCAATTTGTTGGGCTATAATACCCATGCGCATTTTGTACTCGAAGAGCGAATGGCACAAACCCCCGATAATGTTAATGCCTTTTTAAACGATTTGCTTCAAAAAGCAAAACCAGCCGCCCAGCGCGAATTTAATGAATTATCTGCTTTCGCAAAAGAGATTGACGGCATTGAGAAACTTGAAAAATGGGATGGTGCATATTATTCTGAAAAACTAAAACAAAAACTTTTTAGTCTTGACGACGAAAAACTAAAACCATATTTTCAGTTAGAAAACGTCTTGAATGGTGCATTTACAATTGCCAATAAACTTTTTGGCCTTTCGTTTACCGAAGTTTTTGATATTGACAAATATCAACCCGATGTTAAAACCTATGAAGTTCACGACGAGTTTCAAGAACTTGTTGCTGTTTTCTACACAGATTTTTTTCCGAGAAAAGGAAAACGAAATGGTGCTTGGATGACGAGTTTCAAATCACAATTCATAAAAAGCGGTATTAACCAGAGGCCTCACGTTTCAAATGTTTGCAATTTTACGCCACCTATTGCAGCTACAGATACTTCTAGCGCCACACCATCTTTATTGACATTTAACGAGGTTACGACATTATTTCATGAGTTTGGTCACGGGCTTCATGGCATGTTGGCAAACACTGTTTATCCAAGTTTGTCGGGCACTTCTGTTTTTTGGGATTTTGTAGAACTGCCAAGTCAAATCATGGAAAACTGGTGTTACGAGCCAGAAGCCTTGGCACTGTTTGCAAAACATTATCAAACAAACGAAGTCATTCCGCAAGAATATGTTGACAAAATAAAACAATCGGCTAGTTTTCAAGAGGGCATGGCAACGTTGCGACAGTTGAGTTTTGGGCTTTTAGACATGGCATTTCATGGTGGCGACCCAACCAATATTCAAGATATAAAAACTTTTGAGCAAGCGGTTTTTGAAAAAACAAACTTATATCCCGACGTTGCCGAAAATTGTATGTCGGTGTCGTTTTCACATATTTTTAATGGTGGATATTCATCTGGTTATTATAGCTACAAATGGGCTGAGGTTCTTGATGCAGATGCTTTTGCATATTTTCAAGAAATGGGAATTTTTAATAAAGATGTTGCTACAAAATTCAAACAAAATGTTTTGTCACAAGGCGGAACAATTGCGCCAATGGCACTTTACAAAAATTTTAGAGGTCAAGAGCCTACGCCAAATGCGCTTTTAAAACGAGCAGGATTGCTGGTTTAAAAAAAATGTGGTTTGATAAATTTACGCTGTGATACAATATTTGAAAAAGGCCAAAAACTGTAAATCTAGCCCCGATGGCAGGGAATATCCTTTTTTTGTCTCGTCCCTCGACTGCGCTCGGGATGACGAGATAAAAAAAGATAGGAAAGGCCAGCGGGACACAACCTGTAAAGAAGCCTTGACTAAACAATTCAAAAAATAAAAAACAGTATTTTGGTTACTTGATGCCAAGTTTTTGTAGCATTTTTTTCCAACGGTATTTTCTAATAAATTTTGCTTGTTCACGATTGACGAGCATTTGTTTTTTTGAACTTTTGGCTTGCAGAAATCCTTGTAAATAATCAAAAAATAGTAGCGGTTTTTGTTTTCTGACCGATAGTTTTGCCGAAGCAATGGCTGTAATCCAGAGACCGTAGCCCAATGTATAAAAGGCTTCGCCTTGTTTGAATCGTGCGGTTTTGTTATAGTTTGCGCCAGTTGCTTTAAGGTGTTTGACTTTTAGGTTTTGGTCTGTTGTGACTTTCCATCCATAGAACTTTGAAAGAAGTTCGTCGAGCGTGTCCCAGCCCATAGCGGGTTTTAGGCCACCTATGTCTTGAAAACATTTTTTACGGTAGGCCTTGAAGGCGCCCCGAATGTGGTCTTTGTCGGTGAGGTTTTCTAAAACCCAATGGTTATTTTTTTGAATGTAGGCAAAGCCACCTGCCATGCCAATTTGGTTGTCGGACTGAAAAATGTTTATAATAGCTTCAAAATAATTTTCAGGAAAAATAAGGTCGGCATCGGCTTTTACTATAAAATCATAATCATGGTCGAGCGATTTTAGACCGTCGTGAAATGCCAAAATTACTTTACTACCAGGCAAATGTATCGCCTCTGACGATTTGTTTATGATTGAAATTGTTTTGTTTTTTGAGATAAAATCGTTAACGATATTCTGCGTGTGGTCTGTAGAATTGTCATTGACAACTACAATTTTTGAAGGTAAAACAGATTGATTTATAAGTGAATTTAGCGTCAATTCGATAAATTTTTCTTCGTTGTGGGCAGGAATGACGACGTAATATTTCATAAAAATTAGGTGTGGCTTGCAAATATCTCTATTTTTGTTCACAAATCATATTGATTAATACGAGATGTCGAAAATTGCGGTTATAATTGTAACTTTTAATGGCGGAAACTATATCGAGAAATGCCTTGAAAGTGTTTTGAAAACCGATGTAGATTTCAAAATTTTTGTTGTTGATAATGATTCTGTAGACCAAACTATTCTGCTTGTCTCAAAAATAAATTCAATAGAAATTATTAAAAATAACAGCAATTTAGGTTTTGGCAAGGCGAATAATATTGGCATTAAACAAGCAATTTCAGAAGGATTTGACCAATTTTTTTTGTTGAATCAAGACACGACTATCGAGAGTCACACCATAAGTACATTGTCTCGTGCGCTGGTAGAAAATGAGCGTTTCGGAATTTTGAGTCCCAAGCACTTTGTCAAAAATGGTTGCTCGTTGGACGATGGTTTTAAAAAATATTATAATCGTGCGCAGGTCGCTTGTAAGGGCTTGTTGAAAGTAGATTTTGTTAATGCGGCTGCGTGGATGGTGTCGCGACGTTGTTTTGAGAAAGTTGGTCTTTTTGAACCAATTTTTAGTCATTATGGCGAAGATAGAAATTTTTGTGACCGCACGAAATTTCACGGATTTGAGATAGGCATTATAGAAAATGCAAAAATAGTTCATGACCGAAAAATTGTTAGAAATTTAAAAAAAGATATTTTACAGGCTAAATATTTGATATTGTGCAGTTTGATAAACATTAATCTTTCTGTTTTAGAAAGGCGATGTTATGGATTGAAACAAGTTTTTGGTTTGCCAAAGTACTTTGTGAGTTATTATTCAAAAGCGCAAACTTTAAAATTTTTTAAAGAACTATTTGTTTTTTATGGACATTATTTGCTGAATATCAAAAAAATTTCGACAATTATAATCACCTCTAAAGCTGGCAAAAACGGATTATAAATGTCAAAACCAAACCACAAACAAGTTTTTCTGTTTTCGATTATCAATTATATTGGTATCGGCATTGGCATTATCTCGACCTTATTTATATATCCAAAAAACAAAGAATTGCTCGGTATTTTTAGATATGTTGAGTCTTTGGCACAGACAGTTTTTCCTGTTTTATTGTTTGGCGCGTCGCAGGCTTTGATTAATTTTAACCCGAAACTAGATGATGATCTAAAAAAAAATCTATTTAGTTTTAGTTTATTTTCGATTATTGTAAAATCTGTAATTGTTTTGTCAATAATACTTTTTTTGTCATTTATTCCTGTTTTTTCTGGAATGAAGTATATTTATTTTGCGTTTGTAATTGCTGTTTTTTTAGCATTTATTGAATTGTTTAAAAAACAAAGTACGATTTTAGAAAAAATAGCTGTTCCTACTTTTTTTGATAATATCATTCCTAAACTTGCACTGCCATTCATTTTTTTGTTGTTGCTTTCGCATAAAATATCTACAAATGCACCGTTGATTTTGTATTGTGTGATTTACGGATTTATATTTTTGTGCATAGGATGTTATTTATTCATAAAATTTAAACCAAGTTTTTCGATCTCGAATGCATATCTATTTTCGGCCATTCAAAGATCCGATTATTATAAGTTTTCGCTATTTGCGTTTGCAGGCAGTTTGGGTTCGGTGTTTGCGTTTAGAATCGATTCTCTGTTAATTCCGAAACTTATCAATATGACAGCTAACGGAACCTTTAGCATTGGCGTTACGCTGGCTTCTGCATTGGCAATTCCCGCTACGGGTTTGTTCGTGTTGTATGCGCCAATTATTTCTAATCATCTCAAAAAAAATGATTTAATTTCTTTAAACAGAGATTATAAAGCCACTGCAAAGTTTTTGTTTTTTATAGGAGCAACACTTTATAGTTGTATTTTTCTTGGAATCGAAAACTTGTTTTTATTGCTTCCTACACACGAAAATTTGGTAGATTCGATTCCAATAATTTTAATTCTTGGCGCAAATGTGGTTATCAACATGGCAACGGGATTTAACGGCGAAATTATAACCTATTCTAAGTTTTATAATTTCAATTTGAAAGCAATTTTACTTCTTATCGTTTTGAATGTTACGTTAATTTTGGTTTTTGTAAAATTTTTTAACTTCGGAATAGTTGGTGTTGCATTTTCATCTTTACTATCGATGGTGTTTTTTAATTTGGCAAAGCTTATTTTTATTTATCAAAAAATGAAATTATTTCCGTTTGATAAATCGTTTGTAAAGCTGATTGTAGTATTTCTGTCAACGTTGGTTTTGGTTTATTTTTTACCAAAAACTAACAATGTTTTTGTAGATTTAGTTTGTAAATGCTGTTTAAGTTTGCTTTTAAACCTAGGTATTATTTACAAACTAAAACTAGTTTATCAATTCAACTTTCAAATTGATAAACTAGTTTTGAGGTATATTAAAACTTAAAACCAATTATTTTGGTAAAGCT
>JBDLWE010000041.1:0-10420 GCA_039804445.1 Bacteroidota bacterium
ATAGCTATGGTCTGACCAACTTTTACCAAATCGTCTATTTTGAAAAGTTGTTCTACCAAAACACCTGCAACTTCCGACGGGACTTCTGAATCGACCTTGTCAGTAGCGATTTCGAGCACGGCTTCGTCCATTTCTATAGTGTCGCCAACTTGCTTTAGCCAGTTTGTGATGGTGGCTTCGGCAACACTCTCGCCCATTTTTGGTAGTTTTAGTTCAAATCGTGCCATATAATATTTTTGAGGATGCGTTTATAATTAATAATGCAAAAATAGGTATTATTTTGAATTAATGTTTGATTCTGATTTCAAAAAAATATAATTGTTTTGTGAGTTTATAAATCAAAAACAATTACTTCTCCACGTTCATTAGAACTATTGCTACCAATAATAAAATTCGAATTTTTTGGTAAAATCTTGAAAGTAATATTTGGTTTTTTAAAAACTTCCATTTGATTGATGATATTTTGAAAACTCAAAAAATTGTTGTCGAAAATGATTTCTATTTGTTTAGAGCCCAAAATCGCCGGCGTTATTTGAACAATTTGAATTGGTTTTTTTAAATTTTTTTCAAGAATATCTTTTAGTGACGAATTGTTTGAAATAAAAATATAATGTTTTGGAGAAACTGTATTTTGGGGTTTGCCCTGACGCTTTTTTATGATAGAAAATACTACAATTCCTATTTTCATAAAAACCGAAAAGAAAACAGATTTTTTGAAATGTTTTTTATAAAAAAAATCCATTGCTTGCTGAAAGCGGGTCATATATGTATGGTCTTTGACGGTACTTTCTCCCTTGAAATGAATGACAGACGAGTCAGCATAATAATAATTTTGGAAACCTTTTTTCAAAACCATATAGCTCAAATCGATATCGTCAGAATACATGAAGCAATTTTCGTCAAAACCACCAACTTCATTATAAAGTTCTCGAGTCATGACCATAAAAGCACCCACGAGAATTTCGACATTTCCTGATTGATTTGAATTAAGATGTTGTGCATAATATTTTCCGAAATAATTTGATACGCTGTATAACCCAAAAATTTTTGTAAATGCCACAAAAGGCGTTGGTATGCCACGCTTTGATTCTGGCAAGAAATTGCCGGTGCCGTCAATTAGTTTGCAACCAACAATTCCGCAATTAGTAAAGATTGCTTCGTGCCTCGCAATGACTTTCGTAAAAGTATCTTCGGCTACTACAGTATCTGGGTTTAAAATGCAAATATACTTTCCTTTTGCGGCTGCAACACCCATATTATTTCCTTTTGGGAAACCACTATTTTCTTGATTTTTGATAAGCTGAATTTCAGGAAAACGCAATTTCATCATGTCGCAACTGTCGTCAGGCGAATTGTTATCGACCACAATAATTTCGGCATCAAGATTTTTAATTGCATATTGAACGCTCAACACGCACAGTTCAAGAAAATAACGAACGTTATAATTAAGGATGATTACGGAAAGTTGCAAGGAATAAATTTTGGGTTTAAAATTTTAGAATAGTAATTAAAGAAATCCAACTGGATTTTGGGTGGTATTCCAAAACAAAAGTAACTCGATGTGTTGGTTCGCTGCATTGATTTTATAATATAGCGTCGTTTGTTTTAAAATTACTAATGAGTGGCATTTAAACTCTATTTTATAGATTCCGATTGTTGGCGAAAACGATAATGTTGAAATATAGTCATAAACTAAATCTTCAAATTTTTGCACTTCTTGTTGATTCCATTTTCTAAAATAAAATCTAATTCGTCCAAATAACTGTCGTTTGCAGAAATTTTCCAGTTAATTTCAAAAATCATTTTAAGAACGGAAATCTTTGTTTTGTGCGTTTTTTCATTTCTTCATTTGAAATTCCTTGATCACTTTCACAAGTCTCAATAGCTTTTGCTAATAATTTTTTTAACAAAATTTCTTGCTCGGTCGTGTTTTGATTTTCTAATTCAATGTCAATTCTAGTTCCATAAACTGCCATAGGCTCATTGACAATATTTTCAATAGAATTATTTTCAGGATATTTAAAATTTTCCATTTTATCAAAATTTTAATTATCAAATGTACAAAAAAATATAATTGACAATTAATTATAAAATCGTTTTTATGGTTACTTTTGAATTTCAGTAAAACCAATATACACAAATGAAAAAAATTATTGTCCTTATAATATTATCGATTTTCGATGTTGTTGGTGCTCAAAACGATATAGAAAAACTTTTTTCTAAAAAAGAAGTTTTGATACCGATGCGTGACGGCACACAACTTTTTACAGCAATTTATACACCAAAAGACATCGCCAAAGACAGACAGTATCCGTTTTTGATGCACCGCACCTGCTACAGTATTACGCCATACGGCGAAGATAAATTCAAAAAATCGCTGGGGCCAAACCAATTTTTGATGAAAGACAAATACATTTTTGTGTACCAAGACGTTCGAGGTAGATACATGAGCGGGGGAACTTTTACGAATATGACCCCCATGACTGCCCAAAAAACCAAAACCGACGTTGACGAAGCCACAGACACCTATGACACCATCGATTGGTTGCTCAAAAACGTGACCAACAACAACGGCCGAGTTGGCCAATACGGCACGTCGTATCCAGGTTTTTATACTGCGGCAGGTGTGGTTTGCAACCATCAGGCACTTGTTGCCAGCTCGCCACAAGCTCCAATTTCGGATTTCTTTTTTGACGATTTTCACCACAACGGCGCTTTTTTGATGGGCTATTTCAAAACATTTCCTGTATTTGGTGTTCAAAAAACAAAACCAGAAACTACAGCATGGTACAACGACAGCATGATAAAAACTACATCACGCGACGGTTCACTTTTTTACAACGAAATCATAACCTTAAAAAATGGTGTTGATATTTATTATAAGGACAACTTTTTTATGCAAGAAATTGTAAACCACCCAAACTATGACGATTTTTGGCAAAAACGAAACCTGTTGCCACACCTCAAAAACGTAAAACACGCCGTGATGACGGTTGGCGGTTGGTTTGATGCCGAAGATCTGGCAGGACCACTACGCATTTATAAAACCATCGAAAAAACAAGTCCGCTGGCAAAAAACACCATTATAATGGGACCATTCTCGCACGGTGGCTGGTCACGCGACAGCGGAAAACATTTTCATAACGATATTTATTTTGGTGATAGTGTAGCGACATTTTATCAAAAAAATATTGAGCGCAAGTTTTTTAATCATTATCTAAAAAGTAGTTCAAAAGAAAAAGTTGCTTTGCCCGAAGCCATGATGTTTGATACTGGTGCAAAAAAGTGGATCGAGCTTGAAACTTGGCCACCAAAACAAGCGCAAAAAATGAAATTTTATTTGGCTGAAAATGGGAAGTTTTCTAAAGAAAAATCAACTTCAAATGCCTATTCAGAATATTATAGTGACCCAAACAAACCTGTGGCAAGCAGCACAAACTTATCTGATATGAATGGTTTTACGCCACGAAATTACATGTCGGAAGACCAACGTTTTTGTTTGAATAGGCCTGATGTATTGACCTTTACAACCGATGTTTTGACAGAAGATTTGACTTTTGGTGGCGAAATGCTGGCAAATTTATTGATATCTACAACCGCCACAGATGCCGATTTTGTTATAAAACTTATAGATGTTTACCCAGTTGATGAACCACAAAACGCCGATAAACCAAACGTGCTTTACGCAAATTATCATCAAATGGTTCGCTCAGAAATTATGCCTGCAAGGTTTAGAAACAGTTTTGAAAAAGCAGAAGCATTAATACCAAACCAGAAAACCGAAATCAAGTTTGCGCTACAAGATGTTTTGCATACGTTCAAGAAAGGGCACAAAATTCAGATTCAAATCCAAAGCACATGGTATCCGTTAATGGCCGTGAATCCGCAGAAATTTTTAGAAAATAATTATTTGGCAGAAAAAACTGATTATACAAAAGCGTTTATCAAGGTTTTTGACGATAGTTTTTTGGAGGTGGATGTTTTCAAGAATTAATTTTAGGAATTAAAGATTTAAAGATTTAAAAATTTAAAGATTTTCGCAAATTAATTTTATTTCAATTTTACAATTTTCGTTTTTTTGTTTTTCCAATCTTTCAATCTTTTAATCTTTAATCTTTCAATCCTTTAATTTTTAAATCTTTTAATCTATTAACCATTTTTTTGGAAAGGCAGCAAGATTAGGCGCATTAAAACGCTACTTTTGCAAAAAAATTAAATTCTTGTGAATTATTTATCTGTTGAAAATATATCGAAATCTTTTGGCGAACGCACGTTGTTTGAAAACATTTCGTTTGGCATTAGTAAAGATCAAAAAATAGCTTTTATTGCCAAAAATGGTTCGGGCAAAACCTGCATCATGAAGATTATTAACGGCGACGACGAGCCTGATACGGGGAATGTAGTTGTTAGAAAAGGCATAAACATGGCGTTTTTGAGTCAAGATGCCAATCTGCAAGACGAGCTTACAATCGAAGAAAGTATTTTTGCGAGTGACAACCCGGTTTTGAAAGTGATTGAAGCTTATGAAAAAGCACTCGAAAATCCTGATGATGCCGATGCATATCAGACGGCTTTTGATGGCATGGATCGACTGAATGCTTGGGATTTTGAAACGCAGTACAAACAAATTTTGTTTAAGCTGAAGTTAGAAGATTTTAAATTAAAGGTCAAAAACCTGTCGGGTGGTCAGAAAAAACGTCTTTCGTTGGCGATAATACTCATCAATCGACCTGATTTACTAATTCTTGACGAACCTACAAACCACCTTGATCTTGAGATGATTGAGTGGTTAGAAAGTTACTTTGCCAAAGAAAATATTACGCTTTTTATGGTCACGCACGACCGATTTTTTCTGGAGCGTGTTTGCAACGAAATTATTGAACTGGATAACGGAAAATTGTACCAATACAAAGGCAATTATTCCTATTATTTAGAAAAAAAAGAAGAGCGTATTGCATCAGAAAATTCATCGGTCGACAAGGCTCAAAACTTGTTTATCAAGGAGTTGGCTTGGATGCGTCGTCAACCAAAAGCGCGAACTACAAAATCAAAATCGCGCCAAGATGATTTTTATGACATCAAAGAAAAAGCACAATCTCGACGTCGCGAAAATGCTGTGGAACTCGAGATAAATATGGAACGAATGGGGTCTAAAATCATTGAGCTGCACAAAATTTCAAAGCGATTTAAAGATAAAGTTATTCTCGACAACTTTAGTTTTGACTTTCAGCGTGGCGAACGCATCGGGATTATTGGCAAAAACGGTACAGGAAAATCCACGTTCTTGAATATGATTACGCAAACTATTACCGTAGATTCTGGCAAGGTAATTACTGGTGATACCATTAAAATTGGTTATTATACCCAAAGCGGTATCAATCCAAAACCTGGTCAAAAAGTTATAGATATCATCAAAGAGTATGGCGAATACATTCCGTTAGCAAAAGGCAAAACCATTTCGGCAGGTCAGCTTCTTGAACGTTTTCTGTTCGATAGAAAAAAGCAGCATGACGATGTCGAAAAATTGAGCGGTGGCGAACTTAAACGTTTGTATTTGTGTACGGTTTTGATTCAGAATCCTAACTTTTTGATTCTTGACGAGCCTACCAATGACTTGGATATCGTGACCCTAAATGTATTAGAAAGTTTTTTGCTAGATTATCCTGGTTGCCTTTTGGTGGTAAGTCATGACCGTTATTTTATGGACAAAATTGTCGACAACCTTTTTGTGTTTCGTGGCGAAGGCGAAATCGAGAATTTTCCGGGCAACTATTCAGACTTTCGGGCCTATGAAGATTCGGTTGAACCAAAAAAACTTGATTCTGCAAATACCGAAAAAACGGAATGGAAGCAAAACAATCCAACAGGAAATTTGAGTTTAAATGAACAGAAAGAGTTTCAAAAAGTAGAACGTGAAATCAAAGATTTAGAAACCGAAAAACTAAAAATAGAACAGCTTTTTTCTGATGGAAAAGTAACAAATACTGACATTGATAAAAAAGCAAAAGAACTTGAAATTATCATCAAAAAACTCGAAAACCACGAAGAACGTTGGTTTGAATTGAGCGCCAAAGCTGAAGCGTAAATAATTTTGATTTACGAATTACGAATTACGATTTTATGTTACATTTTATAAAATCATATCTAAAATTTATTTTGAAATCCAAAAACCAACACGGCATTCACTCGCCGTTTGTGTTTGATTTGGTTGCCAAATGTTTTTATGACAAAACCGTTTATGCTGAATATGAAGTTTTAAAAAATTATCGAAAATCGCTTCTCGAAAACAAAAACTTTATTGAAGTTCAAGATTTTAGTGCAGGTTCAAAGGTTTTTAAATCAAACAAAAGACAAATATCTCAAATCGCAAAAACGGCTGGCATCAGCAAAAAAAGAGCGCAACTTTTGTTTAGAATTGTAAAATATTTTAAACCAAAGCAAATTTTAGAACTCGGAACATCGCTCGGTTTGGCCACATCGGCATTGTCACTTGGCACTCCAAAAGCGAAAATTATTTCGCTCGAAGGCTGCCCAAAAACTTTAAAACAATGTCAAAAGCACATGCTGCACACGCAATCGCAGCAACATTCTCTGTCCTCCCGAGCGCAGTCGAGGGATATTTTTAACAACGTACAATTTATCAATACAGAATTTTCTACTTATTTAAAAACCATCAACCAACAACCAACAACTTTTGACTTTATTTACCTCGATAGCAACCATTCTCAAAGAGCAACCCTAGAATATTTTGATTTACTTTTGCCAACAGTAACCAACGATTCCGTCTGGATTTTCGACGATATTCATTGGTCAAAAGATATGGAAGAGGCTTGGCAAACCATAAAAAACCATCCAAAAGTTACCGTGACTGTCGACACTTTTCAGTGGGGAATTATTTTTTTTAGAGCCGAACAAGAAAAAGAACATTTTGTGGTGCGGGTTTAAAATGTCTTTGCGATTAATGTTTGAACTTCATTTTTCAAAATCGGTCAATGTTTTACGATAATACTCCAAATTTGAAGCGGCTCAATTTCATCATAACCGTGCGTCAGTTTGTTTCTAGCATCGACAATTCGCCTAGCACTGGTAATCATGGTCTCAGAATCAATTTTCAACAATGAATTTATTGCTTCACCAATTGTAATAATATTGCGTTCGACGGCGTCTTGCAACATCAAATTATTTTCGTAAGATTCAAAATTCTCATTTAATTGTATGTACTGCTCAATACTTTTTATACAAAGCAGAACATCAGTCAACAATTTTTGAATTTTAATTTCCATAAATTAGTTGTTTTGTTTCATTAATTTCTGCGATAAAAACAGGATTTCGTAAAGAAGACATTGTCAACAAATCTACTCTCCTGTCTAACAATTTTTCTAAATCAGCTTGTAAATTCCACAAATGCTCACCTGCTTCAACTGGATCTTGATTTTTTTTGATATCAACAACCAAATCAATATCACTTGTATCAGAAAAATACGAAGTCACAACAGAACCAAACAAACTTGCCGACTCAATTTCATGTTTTTTAAATAATCGCACCATTTCTGGTAGCTTGCTTACAATTAGCTGTTGCATTTTAAAAATTTTTAAACAATTATATCAAATATCAAATAACGCTTTGCTTTTTTGTAACAAAATCCTCCATAATTCTACTTATACACAACGCTATAACATATCGAATATCAAAAACTCTAATTAGAATGGCATCACTCATCGACATAAAAAACATAAAACGCGATTTTGTTCTCGGACAAGAAATCGTTTACGTGCTCAAAGGCATTGACCTTCAGATAAATAAAGGCGAATATGTCGCGCTCATGGGGCCGTCAGGCTCAGGCAAATCTACCCTCATGAACCTTTTGGGTTGTCTCGACACACCCACTTCAGGCAGTTATATCCTGAACGGAAAAGACGTCTCCAAGATGCGCGACGACGACCTGGCCGAAATCCGTAACAAAGAAATAGGTTTCGTTTTCCAGACCTTCAATCTCTTGCCACGTACCACCGCCCTTGACAATGTGGCACTGCCAATGGTCTATGCAGGCTATTCAAAAATCGATCGAAACGCCCGTGCCGCCGAAGTTTTGACTCAAGTCAACCTATCAGACCGAATGGATCACCAGCCCAACCAACTCTCGGGTGGGCAGCGGCAGAGAGTTGCCATAGCGCGAGCCCTGGTCAACAAACCTTCTATAATTCTAGCCGACGAACCCACCGGAAACCTCGACAGCAAAACATCCGTAGAAATCATGAAACTCTTTGGCGACATTCACGCAGCCGGAAACACCGTAATTCTAGTCACCCACGAAGAAGAAATTGCCGCTTATGCCCACCGCGTTATTCGACTGCGAGACGGCATTATCGAGACCGATACCATCAACAAAAACATTCAAACGTCGTAGTTTTTTTGAAGCGTCAACTTCGGGCATTGCATGAAGTTGTGTCCCGCTGTTCGCTATATCTTTTTTTAGCGTTGCCCCAACATAAGTCCTGTAGAGTGGGGCAACCCAAAAAAAAGGATGCCGCTTCCATCGGGGCTAGGCGAAAGGATTTGTCATCAAATGAAGATAGCAATGGCATTGACAAAATTCAATTTCAATGGCAGAATTCAATTTCAATAGCACTTTCAATTTCAACAAAAACTAAAAATTATTCCATTCTTGGCTAAAAAAATCGACTCGAAATAAATAAAAAAAAACTTTGCTCCTTTGTTTCTTTATGTAAATTCACCAAAACTGAAAAACTTCGATTGTTTTTGCAGATAATCTACCGAATCAAAGCCGAAATTTTACTCCACAATTCAATATCAAAACCAGATAAAGAAAACGTAGGGTTTGTAGGGTCGTTGGCATCGCCCATGCGCATAACAACCATTCTGTGACTGGGGATTACATAAGTTTTATGGTCGTTTTTGCCCAATGCCATAAACATATCTGCGGGTGCAGTCTGAATCAAACTGCCCACAAACTGCGTTTGTAGTCCAGGTAAACGATAACTTGCCATTCCTTTCAGCCACCACATGTAGCCATAGGCAAGGTTCAAATTTTGTGAAGTAGTAGTTGCCGTTTCAAAGTAGTTTTGATTCAATATCTGAGTTGTACCCCGTTTACCTTTGTTGAGCATCAACAATCCAAAGCGAGCGGCACTTCTGACATTACTGCCATAAAGAATATTGTTACCTACCGTTAACCAACCGCCATTCATGCCAATTTTATCACGAAGTTTTGCATTAAAATAACTTGTAAACGGTTGTCCGCTTGCAGCCGCAATCACGTCCTGTAGTTTTACATAAACATTATGGTAAGCCCAACGACTACCAGCATCGGCTTTATAGACCAAGCCTAATGGCGCAACATCGTCACCAACAGAGTCATCCAGCCCCGAAGTCATCGTTAGCAAGTGGTTGTTGGTTATCAAATTTTCTTTTGCAACCGGCGCACTTGTCCAACCTGTGCCAAGTTTGGCAGATACGCGCTCGGCCCAGCTCAACAGACCTTCTTGCTCGGCAAGCCCAAAAGTTATGACTGTCAATGTTTTTCCAGCACTTGCCCAATACCAGTTTTGTGAGGCAGAATGCCCGTTGAAATAGTTTTCCATCACAATTTTTCTATCGACCAAAATCATAAACGATTTTGAAAGTTTTTGATTGCAAAAAGTTCAACAAACCCGCCTGTTTGGATATGTCCCAATTCAAAGATTGCGCAGTTGTAGTTTGCCAAACGTACATACCTATTGGCGGAAAATACATCGGTGTAGTTTGTGCAACAGTATTATAAACTGCTTCGCTCGACGAACTGCAACCAAAAAAACTTATGGTCATCAAAAAAAATATCTGTTTCATTTTTACTGTGTTGCAAGTTTAGATGATAAAAATAGCAAAAAGTTTAATTGATGCACCAAAATTTGTAAATTTGGAGAATGAAAAAAATGCTTTTACTTTTACTTATAACTTCAATATTTTTGTCTTGCAAACAAAAAATCAATCAAAAAAATATTTCCAACATCAATGGCTATTGGGAGATAGAACGTGTTGACCTGCCCGACGCCGACCACAAAGAATACCGTATGAACGAAGTTTTTGACTATTTTGCAATTCAAAATAACAAAGGCTATCGCAAAAAAGTAATGCCTCAACTTGACGGCACATTTTTGGCAAATGACACTTCAGAAAAAGTTGAGGTTGTTTTTGTTGAAGATAAAGTTTTTCTGAAATTCAAGACTGAATATGCCATTTGGCAAGAAGAATTGATCGAAATTTCTGACCAAAATATGACATTGGTTAGCGACAGAAACATTGAATATAAGTACAAAAAAACAGCACCCATAAACCTTCTTGACGATGGCAATAAAACGAAGTAGCAACGAAGAAGGTATTTCGGAAATCATGAAACGCATTATGGTATCCAGCAATTTG
>JBDLWE010000042.1:0-7686 GCA_039804445.1 Bacteroidota bacterium
TTTCGTTCATGCCGACTACTGCAAAAGTATCTTCGCCAATAAATTCGCAATTCAGAATTTTGGCAATTTGAGATAAAGTTTGTTGTTTATGAAATTTCATTTTTTTGCTGATTCTAGAACAAAATATTTATTAGGTTTTAATTTAACCGCAAAGGTTGCAAAGGTCTCAAAGTTGTTTTTGCTAATGAATATTTTTTTAAATTTTAAATTTAGATTTAAAATTTTTTTACGAGTTACTCTTGCGTTAGCGGTGGTAGCGGCATCCTTTTTTTCTCGTCTGGTCTTTTGGGACGAGACGAGAAAAAAAGATATAGCGGACGACGCGCCCGAACGCCCAAAAAATTTATTCTTTTACACGCTCCATATATGAACCTGTGGCGGTGTCTATTTTAATTTTGTCGCCTTCGTTGATGAAAAGTGGCACATTGATGGTTGCACCGGTTTCTACGGTTGCAGATTTGGTGGCGTTTGTCGATGTGTTTCCCTTTACGCCTGGCTCTGAATAGGTTACTTCAAGAACGATGTTTGGTGGCATGTCTACAGATAGCGGCAAGTCTGTTTCGGTATTGATTTGCAGCATTACAACGGTTCCTTCTTTGAGTAGTCCGGGTGCGTCTAGTATTTTTTTCTCTAAAGTAATTTGTTCATACGACTCGGTGTTCATGAAATGAAACTGCTCGCCTTCGGCATAAAGAAACTGAAATGTTTGGGTCTCGACACGCACTGTGTCTATTTTGTGTCCTGCCGAAAAGGTGTTGTCTAATACTTTTCCGTTGGTAAGCGACCGTAGTTTGGTTCTTACAAAGGCAGGACCTTTGCCAGGTTTTACGTGCAAGAATTCTATGATTTTATAAATGTCGTGGTTGTGCTTGATGCACAGTCCGTTTTTGATGTCTGAAGTTGAGGCCATTTTTTAGGTATGAATTACGAAGTTAGAAATACGAATTACGAGGTTAGAAATACGAATTACGAATCACGAATTACGAGATTAGAATTACGAATCTTGAATTTTGAAATTGATTTTTGATATTGATATTGATTTTTGAAATTGATTTTTGAAATTGCCATTAAAACTAGTAATTCCCAGAATACCCTTTCATGACGCCACGAGATGAGTTTCTGATAAAGTCTAGAATTTCGTCACGTTCGTTTGTGGCTTCCATTTCTGCTTCGATAATGCCAACTGCTTGTGTTGTGTTGTAGTTTTTTTGGTACAAAATGCGATAGATATCTTGAATTTCTCTGATTTTTTCGGTAGAAAAACCACGACGCCTTAGTCCAACAGAATTTATGCCAACGTAAGATAATGGTTCTTTTGCGGCTTTTGTAAACGGTGGTACGTCTTTTCGAACCAATGATCCGCCTGATATCATGGCATGATCGCCAATGTGAATGAACTGATGTATGGCTGCTAGTCCGCCTATTACGGCATGTTTGCCAACAATGACGTGACCTGCCAAAGCAACTCCATTCACAATAATGGCATTGTCGCCAATGTGACAATCGTGAGCAATGTGGGCTGTTGCCATGACCAAAACGTTGTTGCCAAGTTTTGTTTGTCCTGATGCAATTGTGCCGCGATTGATGGTCACGCATTCGCGAATCGTGCAATTGTCGCCAATGATGGCAAGTGAATCTTCGCCACCAAACTTTAGATCTTGTGGTACTGCCGAGATGACAGCACCTGGAAAAATATTGCAATTTTTGCCAATTCTTGCGCCTTCCATAATGGTTACGTTAGAGCCTATCCAGGTTCCGTCACCAATAATCACGTTGTTATGTATGGTTGTAAATGGCTCAATGACAACGTTTTTGGCGATTTTTGCGCCTGGATGAACGTATGCTAATGGTTGGTTCATAAAAATCTTGTTTCAGGTTTCAAGTTTAACGTTTCAAATTTAATCAAAAAACGTTGCTTATTGTTTTCGGGCTATTTGTGCCATTAGTTCTGCTTCGGCCACTAATTTTCCGTTGGCGTAAGCGTTTGCTTGCATGTGGCAAATACCTCGTCTAATTGGTGTTATAAGTTCGCATTTAAACAGCAGTGTGTCACCGGGCAAAACTTTATGTTTGAATTTTACATTGTCTATTTTCATAAAAAATGTCAAATAATTTTCTGGATCTGGTACGGTGCTTAATACAAGAATTCCGCCTGTTTGCGCCATGGCTTCGACTATAATAACACCAGGCATCACGGGTGCTTCTGGAAAATGACCTACAAAAAAACTTTCGTTCATGGTAACATTTTTCATACCAACTACGTGGTTTGAAGACATTTCGATGATTCGATCTATGAACAAAAATGGCGGCCTGTGTGGCAGAATACTCATGATTTTGTGAATATCCATGAGTGGCTCTTGGTGCAAATCGAAAACAGGAACGTAGTTTCGTTGTTCGATTTTTATTATTTTTGATAGTTTTTTTGCAAATTGGGTATTTACAAAATGACCAGGTTTATTGGCTATAACTTTGCCTTTGATACGCATTCCTACTAGTGACAAATCTCCAATGACGTCCAATAATTTGTGACGTGCTGCTTCGTTTGGATAATGGAGCGTTAAATTATCTAAAATTCCGTTTGGCTTTACAGATATTTTGTCTTTGCCAAAAGCGGATTTGAGGTTTTCCATTGTCGATTCAGAAATTTCTTTATCAACATAAACTATTGCATTGTTTAGATCACCTCCTTTTATAAGTCCGTTGTCTAGCAGCGCTTCTAGTTCATGAAGAAAACTAAAAGTTCTTGCATTTGCAATTTCTTTGGCAAAATCGTTAAGGTTTTTTAAGGTTGCGTTTTGTGTGCCTAATACTTTTGTGCCAAAATCGACCATTGTGGTAATCTGATAATCATCGGCTGGCATCACTATTATTTCGCTACCGGTGCTTTCATCAATATATGAAATAACTTCTTTTACGGTATAATATTTTCTAACAGCTTCTTGCTCAACAACTTCTGCTTGTAGCAGGGCTTCTACAAAATATTTTGACGACCCGTCCATGATTGGTAGTTCAGAATTGTTAAGTTCAATAACTACATTATCTAAATCGCAACCAACAAGTGCAGCCAAAACGTGTTCTGGCGTTTGAATTTTTACGCCAAGTTTTTCAAGATTTGTGCCGCGGTCAGTATTGATTACATAATTGGCATCGGCCTCGATAACTGGCTGTCCTTCAAGATCTACGCGCACAAAAGAGAAACCCGCATTTATTGGTGCTGGTTTGAAAGTCATTTCGACCTCTTTGCCGGTATGAAGCCCAACGCCACGAAGTGATATTTCGTTTTTGATGGTTTTTTGTTTGACCATTTTGAATTTATTTTTGTTGACTGTTTTTTTGTTGTTTTTTTAGTTCTTGAATTTCATTGACAATTTTCGGCAAATTTTTGAAGTGCACGTATGATTTAAAATAATCTTTGTAACCAATTGCTGGCGTTCCCTGCACTTTGTCGTTGGACGCAATATTGCTTGCTATGCCCGACTGTGCTTGAATACGAACATTATCGCCAATAACCAAATGCCCTGCGATGCCTGCTTGCCCACCAATGAAACAGTTTTTGCCTATTTTGGTAGATCCTGCCACGCCAGTTTGTGCAGCAATGACGGTATTTTCGCCAATTTCTACGTTATGTGCAATCTGGATTTGATTGTCAAGTTTCACACCTTTTCTAATAATTGTCGAGCCCATCGTGGCACGATCTATGGTTGTAGCAGCGCCTACATCAACATTATCTTCAATAATAACATTGCCAATTTGTGGAATTTTATCAAAACTTCCGTCGGCATTTGGTGCAAAACCAAAACCATCGGCTCCAATAATTGCGCCAGAATGTATGTTGCAGTTATTACCTATTGTAGTATCCGAATAAATATTGACCCCTGCAAAAATAATAACATCGTTGCCAATTTTTACATTATCGCCTACATAAGAATTAGGATATATTTTTACGTTTTTGCCAATCGAAACATTTTGTCCTATATAGGTGAAACTTCCTAAATAAAAATCTTGACCATACACACTGCTACTATGAAGTGAGCTTGGTTGCTCAATACCAATTTTGCTATGTTTTGTATGACTATAAAAAGCCAAAATTTTGCTAAACGCACCATAGGCATCTTCGACCTTGATTAGGGTTGAACTGATCTCACCTTCTGCTACAAAATTTTTGTTAACGATTGTTATAGATGCTTTTGTACTATAAATAAATGAATTGTATTTAGGATTACTCAAGAAAGTTAGTGAACCCTCGACTCCTTCTTCAATTTTTGAAATCGTCGAAACCTCGGCATTTGAATTACCTACAATTTCTCCTTGTAATATTTCAGCGATTTGTGTTGCTGTGAATTTCATTATAATAATTTCAATTACTAACCTTAAATTATTTAGTTTTTACAAAAATATAAAAAATAGTTGCATAATGTTAATTTTAGGTTACTCTTTTGGCATTACCATAAAAAACTTAGTAACAGGTTTTGTCAGTACATTTACATTAAGTTGTTCAGATATTTCAATAATTTCTTGAACCGAACCATTTTTGTTTAAAATATCTATGGGTTGAGCTGATTTATTGTAAGCCTGGTTTTTTATTTTTCCGTTAAAAACAAAGTATTTTGCATCGCTTGCGCTAATATTTTTTTTAGTGGCAAACTCATTTACCAAAGTTTCGACTTCTTTTGACGATACTTTTTCTGAAACAATCTTTATCTTAAGTAAATCTCTGTTAATCAACATTCTTGACAATTCACTAAGAACATAATCTTCATGATTTTGCCAAATCTTTAATGCAGAAATAATGTCATAATCATCAAGTTGTGCAAATTTTTGTAAATTTGCGACTTGATTTAATGGCACTTTACTTTCTATAAAAAACTTTAGATTTTGGCTACACTCAATTTCGATTCCTCGGATTGACAATTCTTTCGCACGTTTGAGGATTTTTGTTAAAATAAGTTCAGAAACAAGACTTGTTTTATGAAAATATACTTGCCAATACATCAATCGTCGTGACATCAAAAATTTTTCTACAGAATATAAAGCCTTTTCTTCAATGACCAATTTATCATCAACAACGGTCATCATTTGAATAATTCGGTCAGAATTTATTTTGCCTTCTTCGACACCAGAATAAAAACTATCTCTTTTTAAATAATCAAGTCTATCCATATCTAACTGACTAGAAATTAGTTGCAGCATAAACTTACGATTATAATTTCCTGTAAAAACTTTGATTGCCAAAGAAAGTTTGTTGTCAAACTGCCTATCTAGTTCTTGCATAAACAAAATCGAAATTTCTTCGTGAGAAATTCCTTCTGCAATACTATGCTCCATGGCGTGCGAAAACGGCCCGTGGCCAATATCGTGCAAGAGAATTGCAATGTACAAAGCATTTTCTTCGTCATCAGAAATTAAGATTCCTTTAAACCGAAGAACCGAAACTGCTTTTTGCATCAAGTGCATACAACCAATGGCGTGCTGAAAACGGGTGTGATGCGCCCCAGGATAAACCAAATAAGAAAGACCCATTTGTGAAATGCGGCGCAGTCTCTGAAAAAATGGGTGCTGAATCAAATCGAAAATTAATTCATTTGGCAACGTAACAAACCCATAAATAGGGTCATTAAAAATTTTTAGTTTGTTTGATTTCAAAATTTATTCGTTCAAAATATTGTGCAGAAAACCTTCTAAAAAACTTAAAATTTTATGGTTTTAAATTTGCTATCGCAAAATTTCGAGATTTTGTAGGATATAATTTAAAAGAAATATCGCTAGGATTTGTAATTACTGATTTTACAGTAATCAAATCTCCAAGTTTGAAGTCCTTTGTAACCATCTGATAGTCAAGAAGTATTTGACCACAAAAAAAATTATTTTTATCATCTTTTTCTATAATTCCAGTAAAAACTCCTTTTTTAAGAATTGTTTGTTCTTCAGATTTTGTCATGTGTTTTTGTTACAAATATACAGATTTTAGTTTATTTTTGTTGCGGTAAAATTTTGCGAAGCTACATGACAAAAATTTCTGTTTTGAATGACAACAAACTTTTGATGAAAAATACATTTTGTATTTTTCAAGAAGTTGAAATTTCGAGTATTGAAAACAGACAATATGATTATAAAAGTAAATCTGGCAGCGAATATTTTTTTGAAACCGACGGCGTTTACAGGTTTTCTGATCATTGGGGGCGAACCGCAAAATCTAAATGGAGATTAATTCCTATCGATGACCAAAAAAGAAAATCAAAAGTTGGTTATGCAAAATGCACAGATTTTCATAAAGATAATGATTTAGAAAAATTGTATTTCATAGAATTTAATAAGCTGCGAAACGAAGTTTTTTTTAATCATAAAAATAATTGTAAATCTATTGAAAAAGTTTTCCTTCGAACGACTTCAGATACAACTAAAGTTATTAGACAAGTAAGAAAATTATTAGAGTCTGACTCGTGGACAAATTATTATTGTCAAAAAAACATTAAAGAAATTGTAGTCTTAGAATTAATAAATTCAAAAAAAACATTAGCTGAAATCAAAAAAAGTTATTTACCAGTATCAAAAAAATTAAACTGACAAGAAAATTATTTCAATCAAAAAATTATCATGTAAAGCCCAGATAAATATTTTGAATGACCATTTTGAATGTTAAATAATTGTTTTGAATGCCAAAATTACTTGGTAAAATAAAGTATTATTGTAGCTTCGGTTAATAAAATTTTAGAAAAATATGGCAATTCAAAAAGTTGTTGTTGGGTCTGAAGAGTGGTGTTCATTTCCGGCACTGGGCATTCCGACAATAAAAGCGCGAGTAGATTCTGGCGCAAAAACATCGGCTTTACACGCCATAAACATTGCGCCGTTTGTTAAAAATAATGAAAATTGGGTTCGATTTGATGTAAATCCGATTCAGAATAACGTAAAAACCGTGATTCACTGTGAGTCAAAACTGGTCGATAAACGCATTGTGAAAAGTTCGAGCGGTTTCAGAGAACAGCGTTATGTGATTAGTGCCGAGCTAGAAATTGGTGGCGAACATTGGCCTATAGAAATCACGTTAACAAATCGTGACTCAATGGGTTTCAGGATGTTGCTTGGTCGTGAGGCAATGAGCGGTAGGGTGTTGGTAGATCCCGAAGAAAAATATTTGTTGGGGCAACCGTCGTCGGATAATTTGAAAGAGTTGTATAAATCTATAGAAAAAATAAAATCTGGACTTAGAATTGGTGTTTTGGCGAGCAATCCTGAATTGTATAGCAACAAGCGAATTATGGAATCTGGTGAGATTCGTGGGCACGAGATGCATTTTTTGAACATTAAAGAATGTTATATGAAACTTGATGCTACAACACCCGAAATACACTATAGAGGCGGTCGTGTTTTAGATAATTTTGATGCGATAATTCCGAGAATAAGACCGAGTATTACGTTTTATGGATGTGCATTGACGCGACAATTTGAGTCATTGAAGGTTTTTTGCTTAAACTCGGCCGCGGCAATAACGCAAAGCCGAGACAAACTTTTTTCGCTGCAACTACTTTTGAGTCAAGGTGTTGAAATTCCTACAACGGGTTTTGCAAATTCGCCGCTTGATACCAACGATATGATACAGATGGTTGGTGGCCCGCCGCTAATCGTTAAATTATTAGAGGGCACACAAGGCAAAGGTGTGGTGTTGGCAGAGACCAAAAAAGCTGC
>JBDLWE010000043.1:0-16559 GCA_039804445.1 Bacteroidota bacterium
GTTACGTAAAAATGAATGGGCAACGTCACAAAAAATGCAACTACGCAAATGGCAAGCCAAATTATGTTTATGAAAATTAGTGTAGGAATGTTTCCGAATTTTGCCGATGCTGTTGATGTGAGATAAGCACCTAAAACGGCAACGAGTTGAATGAGCAAAATACTGACAATCAGACCTTGTCTTTTTGAGGCATCGGTGCCCCAATTTATTTCACTTTCGCCAAAATAGGTTGCTACCAACATGACGGTTTGCACGGCCATATTGTAGACGAAAAAAGCAGTGAGGTATCGTTTGAGAACTATATTTTGAAACAATTGATTTTTTACTTTCAACAATTCTTTGAATCCGTTGAAAACAACAGCAGACGTAATTTTTTTGTTTTGATGATTGCCCTTCGGCAAATAGTAAAAAGAATATTGACTAAAAACTAACCACCAAACGCCTGTGTAAACAAAAGACATTCGCATGGCGTGCATGGCCTCGACACCATCTTTGCCCAAGATAGTGAACAAGCAGACCAATAGCAATAAAACACTACCAATGTAACCTAGCGAAAATCCGCGTGCGCTCAAGGCGTCTTGTTGCTCTTTGAAAGCTACGTCGGGCAGGTATGAATTATAAAAAGCATAGCTGAGCCAAAAGCCTATTAATCCAAAAAAATAACAGGTGAGTCCAAAAGTGATGTTAGTTTCTGAAAACCAGTATAGCCCAATGCATGATAGTGCGCCAAGAACGCAAAAAAACTGTAGAAACCGAAGTTTGTTGCCAATATAATCTGCAATTCCAGACAGAATTGGTGCGAGCAGGGCGACACACAGAAAAGCAAATGCAGTCACAAAACTTATGGTGGCAGATGGTTTGATGATTTTGCCTAGAATTTCTATTCCTGCGTGATTTTTAGGATAAATTGCCGAAAAAAATATCGGAAAAATAGCAGACATTATCACTAATGAATATACTGAATTTGCCCAATCGTAAAACGCCCACGCGTTGCGTAGTTTTGGGCTGCCTTTTTCTAGGTTTTTCATATTTTTTATTTGTTTAAATGCTTTTCATTATGCTATTCCGTGAAAACCGTATTCTGGAATCTTGCCGCGAGAACCTTCAAAATCTTTTAATAAAATTTGGATATCGGAGTCAAAATTTCCAGTTGGGAAAAAGGGTTTTCCGAGTGCAATTTGTTTTCGACCAAAGTCAAAAGTAACAGTGATGATCGGCACATTTGCTTTTTGAGCAATGTAATAAAATCCGGTTTTGAGTTCGTTAACTTTTTTACGGGTACCTTCGGGCGCTATGGCAAGTCTAAAAATTTCTTTGGTTTCAAAAATTTTCGCAATGGCTTCAACTTTATTTAGTCCGCCTGTGCGCTCGATTGGTTCGCCACCCATGTATTTGAAAAACCATCCGAATGGCCATTTAAACAATTCTTTTTTGCCTACAAAATGCATGTCAAGTCCCGTAATACCTCGAACAAAAACACCAAGATAAAAATCATGATTGCTGGTGTGCGGCATAGGCATTAAGACACATTGTTTTAGGTTTTGGTCTATTGAACCAGCAATTTTCCAACCCATCAATTTAAAAAATATAAATTTATATAACTTTTTCTTCATATTTTAGTAGCATTTTTAAATGGTCAAATATAAACCAAATAAAAAACCTCACAAATTATCTTTTGTGAGGTTTTTTATTAAATTTTTAAAAGTCATTTAAAAACAATACCGAATTTTGCGGCAATTGCCTTTGCTTCAGGAATCATGGCTTGTAAATTTGCAATTCTTGTGGCATCTGCGGGATGCGTACTCATGAATTCTGGCGGTTTTTGACCATTTGATTGTTGAGACATTCTGCTCCAAAACTTTATAGATTCGTCGGGGTTATAACCGGCGATTGCCATAAGAATAACGCCAATTTTGTCGGCCTCGGTTTCATGGCCGCGAGAAAAAGGTAGCATTACGCCAACTTGAGATCCTAGTCCATAATATTGTTGCCACATTTGCTGTTTCTCGGCACTTTGGTTTCCTGTTGCAACTGCTACTGCAACACCGCCAATTTGCTGAAGCTGCGCTGCACTCATTCGTTGTGCGCCGTGGTTGGCAAGCGCATGAGAAACCTCGTGTCCCATTACGGTTGCTAATCCTGCATCGTTTTGTGTTATTGGTAAAATGCCACTATAAATCACAATTTTTCCACCAGGCATACACCATGCATTTACGGCTTTGTCATCTACTAAACGATAGTCCCATTGGTAACCTTGTAAATAGTTACTTTGCCCTAGCGATGATAAATATTTTTGTGCCGCGCCTTTTATTTTTATGCCAATATTCTCGACTCGTTTGGCATCTGCCGTGCCTGTTACAACTCTATTTGTTTTTAAAAAATCTGAATATTGCTGAAAAGCCTGCGGAAATAGAGTTGAGTTTGAAACAAAATTCAACGATTTTCTGCCGGTCAAAGGATTTGTTGCACAAGCAATTACGATTAAAAGTAGAAAAACAACATTGATTTTTTTCATGATTTAAAATTTAGCATATACTTACAAATTTACCTTGAAAAATGCATATAAATGTATGTTATATTTTCGATTATTATAGATTTCGATAAAAAACAATTATTCGCCGATAATATGCAATTCAGTAAAATCTTTACTCACATACAGCAGGTTTTGACCATCAAATTGTGCTAGATCAAATGAAACCTCCTCGTTATCAAACTCTATTTTTTTGATTTTGAATGGCAAACCATGCAGGTTTATTTTGAAACGACAATATTGTGTGTCAAATTTTCCTTCAATGTGTTGCTGAATTATTAGTTCATTTTCTTTTCCGCGATAGCTAAAAGTCGATAAACTGTAACGGCCTTTGTTATAATCATAACCATCTTGTGCATCTTCATAGAGTTTAGATTTTTCTTTACCAAGTTTATAATAAACGTCAAGCGTTATTTCGTCAAATGATTTTTCGCCAACGTATTGTTGCACAGGATATTTTGGGATTATCGATCCTGCTTTTATAAAAATTGGAATTTGGTCATAATCAGTTTTTACCCAAAGTTCTTTTTTGCCATCAATAAGTTCGTTTGTCCAGAAGTTATACCATTGTCCGACAGGTAAATACATTCGTCGCCCTTGCGCATTTGGTTCTAAAATTGGGCAAACCAAAATTTGATTTCCAAACAAAAATTCGTCTGTGCGGTAATGAGTTTGATTATCATCTTGGTCAAAATAGACTAGCGGTTTGAGCATCGGCACGCCATCGTTTATATATTCCCAAAACATAGTATACAAATAGGGAAGGAGTTGGTAGCGCAGATTTACAAACTTTCTTGTAATATTTAAAACGTCATTATCAAAACTCCAAGGCTCTTGATCGCCGTGATGACCTGACGAGTGTGTGCGGCAAAACGGGTGAAAAACCCCAAGCTGAATCCATCGGGCATACAACTCGCCAGAAGGTTGCTCGGCAAAACCGCCTATGTCTGAACCTGTAAACCCCATGCCAGAGATAGACATTCGCTGCATTTGAATGTTGGCAATCCACAAATGTTCCCAACTTGCCACATTGTCACCTGTCCAAGACGACGTGTACCGCTGTGCTCCAGAATATGCCGATCTCGTGATAATAAATGGTCTTTTAGGATAGGCAAATCGCTTGACACCTTCATAGGTTGCACGTGCCATTTGAGTACCATAGATATTGTGTGCTTTTCGGTGCGAACATGGGTTTCCTTCGTAGTCATGCCGAACGTCCATCGGGAAAGTTTTTCCAGGAACTTCCATCACCGCAGGTTCATTCATGTCGTTCCAAACGCCTTTTACGCCAAAGTCAAGCACCAGTTCTTTAAAAAGTCCTGCCCACCACTCACGCACTTCTGGGTTTGTATAGTCAGGAAAATTGCATTCGCCGGGCCAAACTTTTCCTTTCATATAAGGTCCATCGGCGCGTTTGCAAAAATAATCTTTTTCTAATGCTTCTTTATAGACAGTGTATTCATTATCAATTTTGATTCCTGGATCAATGATAACAACGGTTTTAAAACCATCATCGTTCAGGTCTGAAATCATTTTCTTGGGGTCAGGAAAATAGTCGTTGTTCCATGTAAAGCACCTAAAACCATCCATGTAGTCAATGTCGAGATAAATGGCATCGCACGGAATTTGAAGTTCACGGAATTTGTTGGCCACGTCTCGCACTTTTTGTTCAGGAAAATAGCTCCATTTGCACTGATGGTAGCCAAGTGCCCACAGTGGTGGCATTTCTGGTTTGCCCGTCAGGTGCGTATACGTTGTGACTACGTCGGACATGGCAGGACCGTAGATAAAATAGTAATTCATTTCGCCACCATCGGCATAAAAACTAGTTACGTTGCGACGATCATGACAAAAATCGAATGTGGTTTTAAAGGTATTGTCAAAAAAAACACCATAAGATTTTTTGTTGGTCAGCCCTATATAAAACGGCACAACTTTGTACAGTGGTTCTTGGTCTTTGGCAAATGCATATTGGTCAGTGGCCCAGTTTTCGACCTTTCGACCTTTGAGGTTTGAGTGCGATGCTTTGTCGCCAAGACCATAAAAACATTCGCCGTCCTTTGATGCTTTGCTCATTTTGATAATGTTACCACCAAAATGATAGCTTTCTTCCCAATGAAAACCAAGATCGTCCTCGAGAATCACATTATTTTCGATATCAAAAAGCGAAATTCGCATATCGCCTTTGTCAACTTTGACTTGTACTTTGCTGGTTTTTATCAAGTAAAAATCCATCATGTCTGACACCTCAAGATGATTGTAGCCATGAGATTGCGTTTTGTCTATGGCATATGAAAAATCGTTGGAGAAATAGCCTTTTGTCGTGTATCTAAATCTAACGAGGCTGTCACGCAGAACCGTAATTTTTAGAATTACACTATTATCTGAATGAAAAAAAACACTATCGTTTTCTTTCTGAAATTTTATGATTTTCGATGGATAGAGGTCGCCTTTAAACTCAAGTTCGGTGCTGGTTATCATATGCTAGATTTGTAATTGTATTATTTTTCAAATTTAACGTCTTTTTATTGTTCAGAAAAGTAAATGGGTAAGAAGTTGCGAAAACGTTGTAGCCTCTACCTATACTTGATATTATGATTTTGGTCACATGTTAGAAAAAAGTAATATGATTGAATTTAGCCCTGATGGTAGTGGTATCCTTTTTTTGTGGTAATGCCTTTTTTGGCTTTACCACAAAAAGAGATATAACGTACAGCGGGACACAGCATAAAAATAATCAATATGTTTACAGCTTCAAAATATTAGAGTGATTGAATAAAAAAACGCCTTCAATGGTATGAAAGCGTTTTCTACTATATTTTTATTTGATTATTTTGGGGGTTCGACTGCAGGCGTAGGTGCTTTTTCGACAAGCTCGATTTCAAAAATCAAATTTGTGTTTGGCGGAATTAAATTTCCTGCACCTCTTTCGGCGTAGGCAATTTTTGCTGGAATAAAAAATGTTCCTTTGTCATTGTACGAAAGCAAATCGAGAGCCTCTAAAAATCCAGGAATCATACCAGTTTTGGTTCCACATCTAAAGGGGAATGGATTATACCCATTTGCGTTTGCTTGGTTTTGATCAAATCGTCCGAAGTCTCTACTTACATTTTCGTATGAACTTTGAAATAAACTTCCATCTTCAAAAAAACCTGAATAGTGAACTAAAACCTCTGTTTCTGGTGCAGGTTTTGTTCCGTTTGATTTTTTTATTGAGTAAAGCAGACCACTAGATGATGTTGTGGCACTTGCTTTTAAAGCAGTAAATTCTGCAACTTTAGCATCCATTACGGCACCAAATTTAGCGCGGTATGCTTTTTTTGCTTCGTCTGCTATGGCTTGTTTTTTTGCTTTTTCTGCTTTTGCATCTGCATCTTTGTTTGCAAAATATGTAGCAAAAGTTTTTGCTGCATCAAATGCTTTTGCATCTGCCCCAACACGAGAAATTTTGATGGTTTTTATCAAGTCGTTTTGTACAATCAAGTCAACGACGTTTTGACCAGAAATTACTTTGCCAAAAACTGTGTGTTTTCCGTTGAGCCATGAAGTTTCTTTGTGTGTTATAAAAAATTGGCTTCCGTTTGTACCTGGGCCACTGTTTGCCATTGATAGAATGCCCGAACCACTGTGAACTAGGTCGGTAATTTCGTCTTTAAATTTATAGCCAGGATCGCCAGATCCTGTACCGAGTGGGTCACCTCCTTGAATCATAAAATCTTTGATAACTCGGTGCCACTTGAGCCCATTATAAAAAAGTTTGTCTTTTAGTTCTTGACTAACGAATGGGTGTTTACCCTCTGCCAATGCTACAAAATTTGCAACTGTTATTGGTGTTTTTTTGTATTCTAATTCAAGTACAATATCTCCTTTTGTGGTTTCGATTGTTGCAAAAATCCCGTTGGCTGTGGCAGAAGGTTTCAGGGCTGCTGCCGTTTGAATTGGTTTTTTTGCAATCATCAAAGGTTTCTTTTTTAATGGTTGCGCTGATATAATATTTGCTGTTAAAAAAAGTAGTGTTACAAAAAAAATCTTTTTCATTTTATGTTTTAATTGGTTTATTTATTTAAAATTTCGAGCTCAAAAATAAGGTTAGCGTTTGGCGGAATTGCACCGTTGCCGCCGCCTGCAGGGCCGTAAGCAAGGTTTGACGGAATAAACACAAATAATTTGTCGCCTTTATTCATCAAAGCTAGTGCTTCTAAAAAACCAGGAATCATACCTTGTTTTTGGCCTGCTTGAAACGGAATTGGTTGATAACCATTCTGTGATTTTTTGGTTTCGTCAACTTTTCCAAATTCTTTTTCGACGGCTTCAATACTAGATTGAAATAAAACGCCGTTATCAAAAAATCCAGAATAATCTATTTCTATTTGTGAACCATCAGCAAGTTTGGTGCCATTGCCTTTTTTCAAAATTTTGTAAATTAAGCCGCTATTAGTCTTTTTGCCGCTTTTCTTTAAACTTACAATTTCAGCAGCTTTTTTATCGATGACAGCTTTATATTTTGCTTCATATTCTTTGGCTAAAGCTTCTTTTTCAGACGCTTGTGCTTTTAAATTTTGTGCTTCTGAAGCAAAATAGTTGTTGAATACTTTGATGGCATCAAATTTTTTCGCTGCATCGCCTCTTCGAATTATGATGATTGATTTGATAATATCATCTTGTACAATTTTGTTAACGGTTGTCATTCCGTTTTCGACTACATGTCCAAAAATAGTGTGCTTTCCGTCGAGCCATGGCGTTGCTAGATGTGTGATAAAAAATTGGCTGCTGTTGGTGCCTGGTCCTGAGTTTGCCATTGCCAATAGACCACCGTTGTCAAACTTTAAATCTGTAATTTCGTCTTTGAATTGATAACCTGTTCCGCCTGCTCCGTTGCCGTCGGGATCGCCACCTTGAATCATAAAATCGGCTAGTACTCGATGAAATTTTAAACCGTTGTATAGCGGTTTGTCTTTTAAATCAGCGGCTACAAATGTGTTTTTGCCTTCTGCTAAAGTCATAAAATTGGCAACAGTTATGGGCGTTTTTTCAAATTCGAGTTGAACCAAAATTGTTCCTTTGACTCTATTTATTTCGGCATACAGCCCATCTTTTAATTTTGAATGTTTGTCTTGACAAGAGATTATTGCTAGCGAAAACAATATCGCAATTACAAACAGATTTAGTAGTTTAGTCATATTTATTCTGATTTTATTTGTTGTTCGGGTGTTTCTTCGGGCTTCGCTTCAACTGGCGCAACTTCCTTTTTTATAATAGCATTTTTTATTTTGATTTCGGGTCTAATATCTAGTAAAGTAACAGTACATATTATAGGTATGTTTGCGCCAATTTTATTTTTATCTCCAAAATACCCAAAAGCAATTGCAGATGGAAATAAAAAAGTTACGGTTTCGTTTTTTTTCATTAATTTAACCCCTATTCGCAGACCTTGCATAATGTTTTCTTTGTCAACCGAGTATGTTTGTGTTTTTAATTCGTCTTCGCTGTAAATAACATTGCCACGAACGTCATTAATATTATAGTCAAAAATAACCACATCACCACGTTTTGGATGAATAGAATCTAATGTTTTTGATTTTACTTCATACGAATACCAAAATCCTTTTTGCGAATCAATATATTTTTGCGCCGTATTTGCTTTTATCAAAGAATCAAAAACTCGCTCTTCAGATTTATTTAATTTTTTGTTTCTGCTGATTGATTCTTTCATAAACGAACCAGATTGCTGAGAAATTGGACGTCGTGCTTGCTGGTCTGCACAAGCTGCAAAAAACATAAAAAAACATATTATTAAAATTGCAAAATAATTTTTCATTAATTTTTATAATTTTTCGATAAGATTTTCAAATTTCAAAATTGTTTCTGACAATGAAGTTGTCGATCTTCCGCCTGCAGCATTTATGTGTCCGCCACCTTCAAAATATTGTCTGGCAAATTTGTTAACATCAAAATCGCCTTGCGAACGAAACGAAATTTTTATGATGTTTTCTTGTCTGTTTTCTACAAATATTGCCACAAAATTAATGCCTTTTATTGAAAGTCCATAATTTACTATACCTTCAGTGTCGCCTTTGACGAAATTATTGTCATCTAGTTCCTTTTGTGATAGGTACATATAAGCTGCTTTTTTATCTTCAAATACTTTAAGATTCTTCAACGCAACGCTCATTAATTGCAACCTACTCATAGAATTGTTGTCAAACAAAAGATTAGGGATTTTTGTGTTTTCGGCTCCTTTGTCAATAAGTTCTGCAACAACTTTATGCGTTTTACTGGTTGTTTTTGGATATCGAAACCCCCCAGAATCAGTTAATATTCCAGTATAAATACAAGTTGCTATGTTTTTGTCAATAAGTTGTTTACCATCTATTTTTACTATAAAATCATAAATCATTTCGCAAGTTGAACCATAACTAATATCAGAAAATGTATAGGTTGCAAAATCTGCTGGTTCTTGATGATGATCTATCATTATAAAAGTAGTTTGCAGCACTTCAAGAACTTTTTCCATATCACCAACTCGATGCAAGGCATTAAAATCTAAAGCAAAAACTACGCTACAATTTGCAAGAATCTTGGTTGTTGATTCGACATTTTTTTCAAAAACTATGGCATGTTCTGCACCTGGCATCCAAGCCAAAAAATCAGGATATTCGTTAGGAATAATTACAAATACATCATGATTCATTTTTTGTAAAAAATGATACATTCCAAGCGAAGACCCCATAGCATCACCATCTGGATTGCGATGAGGAATTATAGCTATTTTTTGAGGTATTTCTAATAACTTTTTAATGGCTGCAAAGTCTGTTTCGTTCATTTGTCAAAAATACATTTTTTTGAAATAATAATTTATAGTTTTGCCAAAAAATGACCAAGACCAATTGCAGCAATGCCCAAAATGACTGATAAAGAAATATATAGTAGCGAAGTATAAAATTGAGCACCTGTCAAAAGCGTATAGTTTTCGTTTGCGAAAGCAGAAAAAGTAGTAAACCCACCACAGAAACCTGTAATTAGAAACCACTTAAAATTAGAATTGAACCAATTGTTTTTTTGAACAAATGCAATAATAAAGCCCAACAGCAAACAACCAAAAAAATTAATTAAAATCGTAGCTAACGGAAACGTTTTGTGCCAATATTTGTTAATAAAAATTGTTGATAACAACCTACACACACTGCCAACTGCGCCACCAAATGCAACATAAAAAATAGTTTTGAACATTGAAATAATTTTTTTGAAAGCACAATATTACATTTTTTGAAATACATAGTAAAGAGATTTTTTATAAAAATGAAAAAATGGATATGACGACAAATTTTGTATTTTCGCTTTTTATAAAATTAAAAGATGATTTCTGAACAACAATTTCAATTTGAGTTAAAAAATATTATTGCAAATGGCATTCGAGAAGACGTTGGTACGGGGGATTACAGTTCGCTTGCTTGTATTCCAGATTATGCTGCCGGCAGAGCAAAATTGCTTGTAAAAGATGAAGGTATCATTGCTGGCGTTGCATTTGCAAAAATGATTTTTGAATATGTTGACGCTGATTTGGAAGTAGAAATTTTGATTAAAGACGGACAACCGGTCGTCTACGGCGATGTGGTTTTTTATGTTTCTGGCAGTTCTCAATCTATTTTGAAAGCCGAACGATTGGTTCTAAATTCTATGCAACGAATGTCTGCAATTGCCACAAAAACAAATAAATACGTCACGTTGTTAGAAGGTACAAAAACAAAAATTTTAGATACGCGAAAGACCACGCCAGGTTTTAGGGCAGCCGAAAAGTGGGCAGTAAAAATTGGTGGTGGCGAAAACCATCGGTTTGCGCTTTATGACATGGTTATGCTCAAAGATAATCACAATGATTATGCGGGAGGCATTACAACAGCTATCAACAAAACTAAAAAGTATTTACAAGAAAACAATCTTGATTTAAAAATTATTGTCGAAGCGCGTAATCTTGCAGAAATATCTGAAATACTAAAAAACAGTGGAATTCACAGAATTTTGATTGACAACTTTAATTTTGAAGATACCCGAATGGCTGTTAAACTAATTGGCAATAAATTTTTAACAGAATCGTCGGGCAATATTAACGAAAAAACAATTCGCAACTATGCACTTTGTGGTGTTGATTATATTTCGTCTGGCGCACTCACACATTCTGTTTATAACATGGATTTGAGTTTAAAAGCGGTTTAATATAATTGATTATAAAGCCCTGAAAATGAGTTTAGAAATAGAAAAAAATATTGACAAAATCCCTGTTATTCGAGATGTTGTAAATTTTACAAAAAAAATCAAACTACCTTTACTTGAAGGGATATCGTTGTATGAGCTGATAGAAATGTACACAGTTGGTATCATCGACGGAGACATATCCTATCGTGCCACAGCAATATCGTTTAGTTTTTTTATGGCGCTTTTTCCGTTTGCACTTTTTATTTTAAATTTGATCCCATTTATACCGATTGATGGTTTTCAGCAAGATTTTCTGCAATTTATCGAAGAAAGTGTTCCGCCCAATACGTTCGATGCTATAGCAAACATAATAAATGATATTTTAAATAATAGTCAAGCGGGCTTGCTTTCAACTGGATTTTTGTTGTCAATTTTTTTGCAAGCCAATGGTATTAATGCAGTTTTGGGTGGCTTCGAATCGTCAAAATTAATTGTGGTTAAAAGAAAATTTTTTAGGCAATATCTTGTTGCACTTGCAATGTCGCTTTTACTCAACTTTATTTTGTTAGCAACCGTGGCAATCATTGTTACATTTGAAGTTTTTTTGCAAAAAACAAAGATTCAAGATGTACTTTCAGACCAAATTTCGCTTTTAGAATTAGGTAGGTACGCATCGGTTATTTTGATGATTTTAATAACAGTTTCGATACTTTTCAAGTTCGGAATAAAACGTGACAAGTCTCGAAAATTCATATCGATTGGTTCAGTTTTTACAACAATTCTGATCGTCATTTCGTCTTATTTTTTCGGGATATGGGTCATAAAATTTTCAAAATATAACGAACTGTACGGATCAATAGGAACGCTTTTGATTATGATGTTTTATATCTGGATAAATTGCATAATATTGCTTCTAGGTTTTGAGCTCGACGCAACAATCAACAAGCATCGGTGTCAACTTCTAGAAAACAAAACCCCATCTGCGTAAACAATCATACAATTTATTTGGGCGAAACCACGACCAACAAAATAAATTAATTCAACAAAAAATTCTTTGGTCGTGGTCGGGCTTTTCCGCCGCTTTGCCAACAAAAAATTAATAATTTTAAAGAATTTGTCTTATTGGCAAGAGCTTGGTGCAATCCCTTTCGCAAGATCAACTTTGAATATCAGAATATCTTTATACAATTATCCAACCAAAAAACCATCTGGTAAAACCGCTCCTTTTTTTATAACTATAATTCCTTCTTTTATGGTGTAAAGTTCTGTGTTTAAATCTGCCAAATGTTTTCCGCCAAGTAACTTAACGTCATTACCAATTTTACAATTCTTGTCGACAATAGTGTTTGAAATTTGGCATCTTTCGCCAATTCCAATATTTATGATTTGGTTCAAATCATTTGTTCTAATTTCGTCAATGTTTTGGTAATAGTCATTCCCCATCAAGTATGAATTAGAAATAGATGTACCAAAACCAATTCTACTTCTGATACCAATCACAGAATGCTCAACCGCCGATCCGTTTATAATGCAGCCATCAGCAACCACAGATTTGTCTATAGTGGTTTTGCCAGTGATTTTTGATGGCGGCAAAACCCGTGCACGCGTATAAATTTTACTTGAATTGTCAAACAAATTAAACTTCGGAATATCGTCCGTCAAGCCTAAATTTGCCTCAAAAAACGAATCAATGTTCCCGATATCTGTCCAATATCCTTCATATTGATAACTCAATATTTTTTTGTTGCCAATCGCCTGCGGAATTATTTCTTTGCCAAAATCTTTGGTGTCTTTATTGCTCATTAAATCGACCAGTAGGTCTCGATTAAAAATATAAATTCCCATTGAGGCCAGATAGTGTTTTTCTTCGGTTGCCGATTCTGCACTAACTTCTGAAGTCCAATTTGGCAGCAAATCTGCCGACGGTTTTTCTATAAACGAGGTTATAAAATCATTGGCATCGGTTTTCAAGATGCCAAATTCTGGCGCATCTTTGGCGTTTACAGGCAAGGTGGCGATTGAAATATCCGCACCGCTATTTTCATGCGCAGTAATCATTTTGTTAAAATCCATTTGATACAGTTGGTCGCCTGAAAGTATCAAAGCATAATCAAAATCATGATTCAAAAAGTGATTCATGCATTGCCGAACCGCATCAGCTGTGCCTTGAAACCACGTCGGGTTATCTGGCGTTTGTTCTGCTGCCAAAATATCGACAAAGGCGGTACTAAAATGACTAAAATGATAAGTGTTTTTGATGTGCTGATTGAGCGATGCTGAGTTAAACTGCGTTAATACAAACATTCTTTTGATGTCTGAATTGATGCAATTAGAAATCGGAATGTCGACCAATCTGTATTTTCCGGCAATAGGAACCGCCGGTTTAGATCGACTTTCGGTTAGTGGCGAAAGCCTAGAGCCTTGGCCGCCACCAAGAATAATGGCAAGTGTACTTTTTTTCATGATTCAAAATATTTTGGTGGCTAAATGGTTTGTTTTTTAAAATTATCGATTCGGTTTTGATAAAAAGCTAAAGTTGTTTTGGCAATTGATGTCCAACTAAATTTTTGTAAAACAATTTCTCGACCTTTCTGTCCCATTTCTTTAGCGATTTGTGGATTTTGCAATAAAAAATTTACTTTGTAGGCAATATTGGTTTGAAATTCATCAGGGTTTTTAGGATTAAAATCTGTGCGAGAAACACATTCTAAAGGTATCAAAAAACCTGTCTCGGCTTCGGAAATAATTTCTGGAATGCCACCAACGTGACTCGCAACCACAGCGGTTTCGCACGACAAGGCTTCGAGATTAATAATGCCAAAGGGTTCATACAAAGACGGGCATACAAAAACCGTTGCGTGGCTATACAAAATTTTAATTTTTTCGCGTGGCAGCATTTCAGAAATCAAGAAAACTCCTTTCCGACTTTCTTGCAATTCAGCAACTAGTCTGCTTGTTTCTGCAGCAATTTCGGGCGTGTCTGGTGCGCCTGCGCAAAGCACAATCTGACAATTTTTGTCAAAATGTTTTGCGGCTCCAATGAGTTGCGAAATTCCTTTTTGACGTGTGATTCGTCCTACAAAAAGTACAATCGGAATTTTAAAATCTATTTCATATGATGCTAAAAAATCGTTGTTAAAAGTAGGCTTATAAAATTCTGGATCTATTCCGTTGTGAATTACGCTGACTTTTTCAGGATCAATACTATATGCTTCGACCACATCATTTTTCATTTGTTGGCTAACGGCAATGACGCCGTCGGCAGCAGAATAGGCTTGTTGTTCTATATATTTTGATAAAAAATAACCGTTGCCAAGTTGCTCAAATTTCCATGGACGATGCGCTTCAAGACTGTGTGTGGTAAGAATAAGTGGAATTTGAAGTAGTTGCTTTGTAAAAATTCCTGCCAAATGTGTGTACCAAGTATGACAATGAACCACGTCTGCCGACAATAAATGCTGCGACATTTCGACGTTTCGACTCAAATTATGAAACATTTTGAGATGATTGTTGTCTTGTTGGTCGGGCTGATTTAGTGCAGAATCTATACCAAGTACATTTAAATTATGGTCTTGATAATGTTGATCGCCAAAACAACGAACCTCAACTTTTGCCAATTTTGAAAGCTGTAGGCTCAAAAAATCTACATGAACACCTGCGCCACCATAAATATTTGGTGGAAATTCGTTTGTGAAAATTGCAATTTTCATAGATTAAATTTATTTTATAAATATTTGAAATTGAAATTTACTTACAATAGTTTTGTTTACAAATTGTTTAAAATAAACATTTTAGTAACCTTACTTTTTGTAAATCGGGCTAACAATTTGTACGTTTTGAAAAGCAACTGCGCCTTTTACAACGCCGCTAATCGTATTGCGAATTGCATCTATGATATGAATTTTTAAGGCAGATTTAGGAAAAATCAAACTGACTTCTCTCGCCGGTTTTGGGTCAGTAAACGATACAATTTTTGATTGGTTGTTTTCGTTTAAATTCATGGCGTGCAAATAGGGTAGAAGGGTCATGCCGAGTCCTTCGTCGGCAAGTTTCATAAGGGTTTCAAAACTGCCGCTTTTGAGCTGAAAATGTTGTTCGGCAACAATATTCTGGTTTTTACAAAGATTAAGAATACTGTTTCTAAAGCAGTGTCCGTCTTCGAGAAGCAGTATTTCGTCGAAATTTAGATCAGATACTTCTATTTCTTTTTTGTGAGAATAGACGGGCCTGTTAGGCATATAGGCAACAAATGGTTCAAAATAAAGCACAATTTCTTTGAGTTTATCGTCTTCGAGTGGCGTGACCGCAATAGCGGCATCGAGGCTACCATTTTTTAGTTTCAGAATAATTTCGTCAGTGTTTAACTCTTCGATAATAAGATTTAGTTTTGGATATTTTTTTATAAGGTTATTTAAAAACATAGGCAACAAAGTTGGTGTGACCGTAGGTATAATACCAAGTCGAAATTCGCCACCTATAAAACCCTTTTGTTGGTCTATGATATCGTGAATTCTGTTGGCTTCGTTGACAATGTTTTTGGCTTGTTCGACAATTTTTTGACCAATTTCGGTTACTAAAATTGGTTTTTTGGTTCTATCGAAAAGCTTTATGTTAAGTTCGTCTTCTACTTTTTGAATTTGCATGCTCAGGGTAGGCTGGGTAACAAAACATTTTTCGGCGGCTGCTGTAAAATTTTTGTGTTCGGCAACTGCCAAAACATATTGAAGTTGTGTGATTGTCATTATCGATAGAATTTATACAAAGATAAAAACTATTGGTTTAAGTTATAGTTTTTTTTGATTTTAAAAAATATTTTTTGAAATCCACGATCTTGCGTTAGGGATTGTCGCGGAGCTCTTTTAGACAAAGGCTTTTTGGCCTTTGTCTAAAAAGCGGGAGCAGAAAGCCCGACGGTCTCGTTTTTTCAACGAGACCGGAACGCCCATAAAATTAATTTTTCAAAAATTACTAACTATTAGGTAGTAAATTGGTAGACCAACCGTGATGTTAAACGGAAAAGTAACCGCGAGCGCCATAGGCAAATAGAGTCCGGGATTGGCTTTTGGAACGGCAATTTTCATGGCGGCAGGAACGGCAATGTAGGATGCGCTGGCGGCTAAAACAGCAAAAATAAATCTGTCGCCAACATTGTAGGTGACTATTTGACTGAAAAATGCGACCAAAACACCATTGAAAAGCGGAATTAGAATTGCAAATAGTGCTGTGAACCAACCGTTTTTGATAAATTCTGACAGTTTTCGACCGCTTGTGATGCCCATGTCTAGCAGAAAAATCATTAAGAAACCCTTGAACAAATCGGTGGTGAATGGTTTGATGCTTTGGGCTTGGGTTTCGCTGGCAAGAAAACCTATGATTAGACTTCCGAAAATCAAGATGACCGAGCCGTTTGTAAAAGAATGAACGATGATGTCGTTTAGTTTTATTTGGTTATTTTTTTTGAAATATGAGATTAGGATTACACCTACAATAATTGCGGGTGCTTCCATGAGTGCCATAACGGCTACCATGTGACCACTGAAGGTCACGTTTTGAAGTTCGAGAAAAGAAACTGCGGTTACAAAAGTCACGGCACTTACAGAGCCATATGCCGCAGCAATTGCACCAGCGTTTTCGGCACCTAGTTTGCGTTTTAGGATAAAAAAACAATAAATTGGGACAATAAGAGCAATTGCAAATCCAAAAAGAATATACCAGATGATAGAAACGTCCATTTGGCTATGCGATAGTTCTTGACCGCCTTTGAAACCGATAGATAACAGAAGATATAGCGAGATGAATTTTGATGAATTTTGAGGAATTTCGAGATCGCTTTTTA
>JBDLWE010000044.1:0-3566 GCA_039804445.1 Bacteroidota bacterium
ATCAACAAAATTTAGTTCAGGCATTATTCCAAAAATCAAAAATCAGTCGTTTGTCGAAAAGTTACTGCTTTGGATCCGGGGCAATTTATTTATACCTGATGCCAGAGTTTTTTGGGTAAAACCATCTTTAAAATTTCTTGAAAAATTTATTTTAGAAAACGATATAAAAACCATCATCACAACTGGGCCACCGCACAGTTTGCATTTAATCGGACTTGCTTTAAAATCAAAATGTGAAATCAGATGGATAGCCGATTTTCGTGATCCGTGGACAACAATTGGCTATCAAAAACAACTGCGATTGAGCAATTTTGCAAAAGCAAAACACAAAAATCTTGAATCAAAGGTTTTGAATAATGCTGACCAAATTATAGTTACAAGTCCAACTACAAAACAAGAATTTAAACGGATAACCACAAAACCGATTGAAGTAATTACGAACGGTTATGATAATGAAGTTAAAATAAATGCTGCATTAGACAAAAAATTTACAATCGCCCATATTGGATCTTTTTTGTCTGAAAGAAATCCCGAAATTCTTTGGCAAGTTTTAAAAGAATTAACAACCGTAAACATTGATTTTGCAAATCGTTTTGAATTGAAATTAATAGGCAAAGTAAGCCAAGAAATTCTTTTCACTATAGAAAAATTTGATTTAACAAAATACATCAATAATATAGGTTATTTATCTCATAATGAATCTGTTGAGCATCAAAATAAATCACAAGTTTTGTTACTTATCGAGATAGATTCACCTGAGACAAAATGCATTATTCCTGGAAAACTTTTTGAATATCTAGCGGCCAAAAGACCAATCATAGCCATAGGGCCACGGGGTTCAGACATTCAAGAAATTATTGAAAAAACAAACGCAGGTATCTTTGTGGATTATTCTCAAAAGGAATTACTAAGAAATTATATTTTAAAATGTTTTAATGGTTATAAAAACGGAAAGTTAATTTCTACAAATATGAATATTGACAGATACTCACGGTATCATTTGACTCAAAAACTTGCTAAAGTTATTAAAATATAATTTAATAATATTTGCAACAAATTCCTAAAAATTGTCTAAAATATACTGCTCGCAATTTTGACAATTTAATTCTGTAGGCAGCGATTTATTGTGAGTCACGAGATTTGATTTCTTTATTGATTTGACTTATTGAAATAATAATTGGTAACAACGACACAAAAAATCCTATAGAAATAAACGCAAGTGCAGGTTTTTTTTCTGTGATCGCAATGTAAATAAGTACTGTGGTGGCAAAAACCATCACAGTTCCAAGTCCAATTGCCGCGCTTTTAATGACGTTTCTTTTTTTAAGAAGTTCTTCTAAAGTCATTTCTGACCATTTTTTGTTACTAGTTTTCATTTTTTTTATCTCAAAGTTGCACCTAATTCTTTTTCAAAACTATGTTGTAATCTACTCATTACATCATCAATTGCTACATCGTTCAATGTTTTTGTGTCATCAAGAAGTGTGAATCGAACGGCATAAGATTTTTTTCCTTCGGGCAAATTTTTGCCGATATATACATCAAACAAATCTATGTTTTTTAATAATATTTTTTCTGTGGTTTTTGCTAAAGAAGCAATTTGGTCAAAATTGATTTGATCATCAATTAGCAAAGCTAAATCTCTGGTAACCTCTGGAAATTTTGCAATTTCTGATATTTTTATTTTTGTCGAAATCAGTTTCAAAATTGTCGCCCAGTTAAAATCTGCATAAAAAACTTCTTGTTTGATATCAAAGTTTTTCAAGACCGATTTTTTAATTGTACCAAATTCAACCAAAGTGCTGCTACCAACATGAAGCGATAGTCCTTCGGTAAAAAAATCTAGCGTAGTCGCAATATTTTTTGTTTTTGAAATGCCAAGTCGTTCTAAAATTGTAACAACAAACGATTTAAACTCAAAAAAACCAATTGATTTTTGCGCAAGATTCCAGTTTTCTGTTGAACTTTTTCCCGATGCAAACAACGTTAAATGCTTATTTTCTTCGGTACCTAATAATATTTTATGGTACGTTTTTCCAAATTCAAACAGTTTTAAATCTGCATTTTTTCGGTTAATGTTGTATGACAAAGCCTCAAGTCCTGAAAACAACATCGTTTGTCTCAAAACCGACAAGTCTTTGCTCAGTGGATTCAGAATTCTAACATTATTTTTTTCTTTATAATTCTCGGAAAACGTTGTATATGAATCTGTTGTCAACGAATTTGCCATCATTTCGTTAAAACCATTTGAGGTCAATAGCGACGCAACGATATTCTGAATTTTATAATCTTCGTTTTTTGGCGCATTAAAAACAGTGGCATTTAGTTTTTCAGAAAACTTGATATTGTTGTAACCATAAACCCTTAGAATTTCTTCTACAACATCAATTTCTCTGTTAACATCAACTCGATACGATGGCACAAGTAAGCCAATGCCGTTTTCGGTTTCAGAATTTACTTTAATGTCAAGCGATGCCAAAATCTTTTTGATGGTGTCTTTCGGAATTTTTTCGCCAATTATTTTATCTACTTTTTCAAAATTCAGAAACACTGAAAAATCTGCAATCTTTTTTGGATAGAAATCTATAATGTCCGACGTGATATCGCCACCTGCGATTTCTTGAATCAAAACTGCGGCACGTTTTAGGGCAAATTCAGTAAAGTTTATGTCAATGCCACGTTCAAATCTAAAAGACGCATCAGTGTTAAGTCCGTGACGTTTTGCCATTTTGCGCACCGTGACAGGATCAAAATAGGCACTTTCTAAAAATATCGAGGTTGTTGTTTCTGAAACACCAGAATTTTTTCCGCCAAAAACACCTGCGAAACACATTGGTTTTTCGTCGTCGCAAATCATCAAATCGTCGGGATGCAATATTCTTTCTACGTCATCTAGCGTCAGAAATTTTTCGTTTAAACGAGCATTTCTAACATTTATTTTTCCTTTTATTTTCGATGCATCAAACGCGTGCAATGGTTGACCAAGTTCGTGCAAAACATAGTTTGTGGCATCAACCAAATTGTTTTTGGGCGAAATGCCAATAGATTTTAGTCTGTTTTGAAGCCATTCTGGCGAAGGTTTTACGGTCAATCCCGACAGTGTCACGCCGCAGTATCGTGGCACAAGTTTTTCGTTTTCTACAACCACATCTATTTTCAAAATGCGTTTTTCGACCTTAAAATTGTTTACAGACGGTGTTTTGAGTTCTGTTTTTATGCCTCTTTGTAGCATTGCTGCTTTCAAATCCCGAGCAACACCGTAGTGACTCATTGCATCTGCACGATTTGGCGTGAGTCCGATTTCAAATACATCGTCTGTTTCTATCGCAAATACTTCGGTAAGTGGTTTGCCTATAATGCTATTTTCGTCTAACACCATAATACCGTCATGACTTGTGCCTAAACCTATTTCGTCCTCGGCACAAATCATTCCGTGACTTTCTACGTCTCGAATTTTTCCTTTCTTGATCTGAAATGGTTTGTCGTCTTTGTCATAAAGTATTGTGCCAATTGTTGCCACAGCTACTTTTTGACCCGCCGCCACATTGCTTGCACCGCAAACAATT
>JBDLWE010000045.1:0-20330 GCA_039804445.1 Bacteroidota bacterium
TTAACGTGCAGTTTGATAACGATTTTGATGTTTCGGAAATTAGAAAAATTTTGCACGAAACTGATGGTGTCACGGTACAAGACAATACTGATACTTTTACCTACCCAATGCCGCTTTTTGCGCAAGGCAAAAACGATGTTTTTGTGGGTAGAATTCGCAGAGATGAAAGCCAACCAAACACTGTGAATATGTGGATAGTTGCCGACAATTTACGGAAGGGTGCGGCCACAAATACGGTGCAAATAGCCGAATATTTGGTCGCAAATCAGTTGGTTTAATTTCTTTAACGACTTAAGGTCTTGCATGTATTGGTTTGAGTAAATATTTTATACTTTTGTAGATTTTGCTAACTTGGTCAACGGTTGCAGATGCGTTAGGGCGCAAGCGGAAATCCTTTTTTGGGGTTTTGCCTACTCTACGGCAATGCTGATGGCAAAACCCTAAAAAAGATTGGGAGCGGAGGCCCGGCGCGCTCCTCGCCTTTACGGGCGCGCGTAACGCCCAAATAAAAATCTTTTTTAATACGTGATTCTTTGTTTGCATTTAACAAATTTTTAATGAATCAAAATTTTATTATTGGGCTTAAAAACAGTTAGAAAGTATTACATTTGCTGATATTTTATACGTTAAAAATTTTCGATGGATACACTTGTTCAAATTGCACAAATACTTTTTATTCTTTCTGTTCTGGTCATTTTACATGAGTTTGGTCACTATATTCCTGCTAAACTTTTTAAGGTTCGGGTAGAGAAGTTTTATTTGTTTATGGATGTAAACTTTTCTTTGCTAAAAAAGAAAATTGGCGAGACCGAATGGGGTATTGGTTGGTTGCCTATTGGTGGATACGTGAAATTATCTGGCATGATTGACGAAAGTATGGATGCTGCACAGCTTGATAAACCCGCGCAACCGTGGGAGTTTAGGTCAAAACCTGCTTATCAACGGTTGATTATTATGTTGGGTGGCATTACGGTAAATATTTTGTTGGCGTGGGCAATTTATACGGTGACTTACTCATACTATGGTCAAAAATATGTTGCGACTACTGAATTGCAAAAAAACGGATTGTCGTTTGGTGAAGTTGGTCAAGCGGTTGGTTTTGAGAATGGTGATAAAATTGTATCTGTAGATGGTAAGTTTCAGGTGAAATTTAACCGCATGATTATTGATATTTTGTTGGGCGACAAGATTGTTGTAGAACGAAATGGTCAACAAAAAACGTTGTTACTTACAGATGAGCACAAGAAAGAAATTTTGAGCAAAGAGGGTCGAAATTTTATTGCGCCAAGATCAATAGGTACGTCGATAGACTCGATTATTCCTGGATCGGAAGCGCAAAAATCGGGGCTTTTGAAAGGTGATGTGATTGTGGCTGTGGATGGCAAAAAGTTTACTTATTTTGATGAATTTTCGACATTTTTGAGATCTAAAAAAAATGATTCGATAGCCATTGAAGTTTTAAGAAACGGGATTACGTCGACAATAAAAACAAAAACCGATGCTGATGGGAAAATTGGTTTTGTAGGTAAAATATATAGCAAAGAAGAACTAAAGCGGTTTCAGGTAGTGAACCAAATGGGTGTTTTGACTGCAATTCCTTTGGCTGTTGAGGAGTCTTACACGCAGTTTGTGTACAATATAAAGCAATTTAAACTGATTTTAAAACCAAAAACAGAGGCTTATAAGCAAATAAAAAGCCCTATTGGCATTACTAGACAGTTGCCGACCGAGTGGAATTGGGAATATATTTGGAGTTTTATGGCGATGTTTTCTATTGGGTTAGCTTTTATGAACTTGTTGCCAATTCCAGGATTAGACGGTGGTCATGCACTGTTTTTGATAGCCGAAATGGTAACGGGCAGAACACTGAGCGTGAAAGCAGCCGAGAGAGTTCAAACTGTGGGGATGATTATCTTGTTGAGTTTAATGGCTTTAACGTTTGGCAAAGACATTTATGAAATTATTATTGATAATTTCTTTAAAAAATAGTCAAAATGATTTGCAAATGATATTTCAAATATTATCTTTGCACCGCTTTAAAAGTGAAAAACACTTTCCTTCTTAGCTCAGTTGGTTAGAGCATCTGACTGTTAATCAGAGGGTCCTTGGTTCGAGCCCAAGAGAGGGAGCAAGCAACAGTAAGCCTTTACAGAAATGTAAGGGCTTTTTTTAATTTCAATCAATCTATGTTTATATTTTGTTTTCTGAAAAATTAATAAAGTATTATACCCGGAATGACAGCCAATTTTGATATTCGTCTAGATTTTCATTTAACAGACCAGATGGCGCGGATATGTCAACAGTTAGATAGCGCGGAATTGCATTCCGTGCCCACAACGAAAGGCAAGCAAAAACAGAAAACCACTCAAATTTGAGTGGTTTTTTTATACTTTAAAATGAAATTATAAACTATGTGGGTCAATAACTTGAACAACAGTAATATTTTTAAAATCAGATACATTACGAGAAATCACAATTAAATCATACACAAGAGCTGTTGCAGCTATAATGGCATCGGGTAGTTTTGTTTTATGGTTTTTACGAATTTCAATACTGGCATCAACAACATTGCTTGATAAATCTAGTACAGTCGCATCTTCCATAAATTGAGTAAGAAGTTTATAATGTTCAGCTGGAGTATTAAAACCGAGAACCTCTATTTTTGTAACTACCGAAACATTAGGAATATTATCAATAATAGTATTCATAAAATTCATACCTGAAACAGGAAGTTTTTGTCCAAGATAATCAATGACTACATTGGTATCTATTAAATACTGCGGTTGTTCCATTCGTTACGGCTTTGAGTCACATAATTTTGTAGTTCGTCTGCAATATCCGCAGGCAATTTACCTGCATATTTTTCAGAAAGTTTTTGTTTTGGCTGTATGTTTTTGTTTAAGACTTTAAGAATGTGTAAATCTTCCAAATCTTCTAAAAGCCGATAAGCCTTGTTGTTGTTTATTTGTATTAATACCGTTTCCATCTTGAATTTATTTTAAAATTGCTTGCATTTTATTTTTTGCTATAATGACATCGATTACTGTAAAAACGTGGTCTTTGTCTTTTTCTGCCATTTTTCTGACTTCTTTTACTATTGCCATTAGCGTGTCTGTAAGTTCAAGTTCTAAATTACCTACAAGATAATCGAGAGAAACTCCTAAAGAAGTAGCCATTTTATTGGCTATCTCAACAGAAGGCGTAATTTTTTGACGTTCATATCTGCCAATTACCGCACCCGAAGTTCCAATTAACTTTCCTAATGTTTCTTTGGTTAGGCTTTTCTTTTTACGTAACTCCACTATCTTATTACCTATTTCTATAATCTAAAAGTTATAAAAATCTTTTAAAAATTAGCAATAAACAAATATAATCAATTTATAAGTAAAAATAAGCAAGTATTAATTTGGTGTAAATGTAACTTATTGATTATGTTTATAATTTATAAGTGAAGTTAAAATAATTTAGAAACTTTTCAACAATGGAAATCCACGAAATAAAATCCCAATGGCGCAGATATGTCAACGGTTCGATAGCGCGGAATTGCATTCCGTGCCTACTAACAAAAGCAAACATTAATAAAAAGACATAATAATTTAAAAAAATTAAAAATAGTAAAAATGGAAATCACGGCAATTAAACCAGGGCCAAAACCAAACAAACCAGACGGCACACCTGATGAAAGAAGAAGAGTAACACCGCCAAACCAGCCAAAACATCCTGATTTAAAGCCACATATACATAAGCCAAAGGATTAATAAACATAAAAAACCGAGAATAATTGCTCGTTTTTCAGTTATAATGGCCTTTCGTCGAAAGGATAAATACGTCATTGTTGGTTTGAATTTCATAAACAAGTCTGTGTTCTTGGTTAATTCTTTGAGACCAATAACCAGTTAAATAGTATCTTAGAGGTTCGGGTTTTTCTATGCCTGTAAAAGAAGTTTCTAAAATGCTTTCTAATAATTTACGAATGCGTTTGAGAATGGCTACATTGTTGGTTTTTTTTGTATCGCACAACCGCGAGTTTATCGCTAATTTCTGATTGAAAATCTGTGACAACGTCTTTTTTTAGTAGCGAATCTGCGTCTGGAATTGGGTTTTCTTTCATGTAAGTCGACACAAATTGGCTCAAATCTTTCCAGCCCGTCGCTCGCAGCATAACGTTGTCTTCTACACACGTCCAATACAGTTTTTCTGAATGTATGAAGTGGTTGCTCAAGGTTTTGAAATCTTTTTTATAAAAATCAAAGTTTTCTTGAATAGTGATTTTCTGCAAGGTTTCAGACTCTTTAACTTGGTTTATTGCGGGTTTTGAAGATTGATTGCAACTTGCAATTGATAAAATTAAAAATGAAAAAACAGCGATTATAAAAATTTTATATATGTTGAAAAAGTCAAATTAATTTGCAAAATTAACTACCATAAAATAATTTTTAAAATTATTGGTATGATTTTAACACATTTTTGTTGATTTGTTTTGAAAGTTATAGTTTTTTGAATAGCCCCGATAGCGGCAAATATCCTTTTTTTATCTCGTTTTTTTTACGAGATAAAAAAAGATATGGCCAATAGCGGGAATACTGCTGTTTGAATGGTGAAACTTTTGCTTCAAAATCTCAAGATTAAATTTTTTATAAACCGATATTTGGTTATTTTTGACAAATTAAAATTTTTAAAATGCCTGCAAAAAACAATTGGACCAAAGCCGAAATACTAGCCATTTATAACCAACCCATCATGGATTTGCTTTATCAAGCAGCTACAATTCACCGTGAGTCGCATGACCCAAATGTGGTGCAGGTTTCGACTTTACTATCTATAAAAACAGGTGGTTGTCCAGAGGATTGTGGTTATTGTCCGCAAGCGGCGCGCTACCACACAGATATCGAAGGCAACGATTTGATGTCTGTTAGTCAAGTAAAAGCGCAGGCGTTGCGTGCAAAATCGGCAGGATCGTCGCGAGTGTGCATGGGGGCAGCTTGGCGCAACGTAAAAGATGGGCCAGAGTTTGACCAAGTACTTGAGATGGTGCGAACCATTAACAAGCTAGATATGGAGGTTTGTTGCACGCTAGGTATGATTACAGAAAATCAAGCACACCGCTTGGCAGAAGCTGGTTTATATGCCTATAACCACAACCTTGACACGTCCGAAGAATATTATAAAGAAGTAATTTCGACACGTGGTTTTGAAGACCGGTTAACGACCATAAAAAACGTGCGAAAGACCAATGTTACGGTTTGTAGTGGCGGAATTATTGGCATGGGCGAGAGCATTGAAGACCGTGCGGGAATGTTAGTAGCGTTATCTACTTTGAATCCGCAACCAGAATCGGTGCCCATAAATGCTTTAGTAGCTGTTGATGGCACGCCGCTCGAAGACCAAAAACCTGTCGAAATTTGGGAGATGATTAGAATGGTGGCTACTACCAGAATTGTAATGCCAGAAACGCAAGTGCGACTCTCGGCAGGCAGAATGAACATGAGTAGAGAAGGGCAGGCCATGTGCTTTTTTGCGGGTGCAAACTCTATTTTTGCAGGTGACAAACTGCTCACAACCCCAAATCCAGATGTGAACGAAGACATGAAAATGTTTGAAATGCTGGGACTGAAACCTCAAAAACCATTTGTGAAAGTAGCACAGCCAGAAACGGTCGAAGCAGCAGATTCTAAATTTGAATCTATGGGCGAAAAACCAAAATGGTCAAGACCCGAACATAAAATTGAACGAAATTTGGAGGCGAGCGGAAAGTAGAATTTTTTAGAAAAAAACATTAAATCTAGAAGCTAGAACTGAAAAGCAACCTGTGTTTTCGACTAAAGAATATGCGAAAATGTGAGCAAAAGCTTTAAATTAATTTGTCTGCAAAAGGGCTGCGTTCTTGCCAAACAACTTTTGGTTCAAAATAGCCAAAAAGGTTTGGCAAAAATTTGTTGACTACAGTATTGTTGTGTTTTAAAAACCCAAACATTCTGTGTGGTTTGGCACCAATTGAGCTCTTGATTTCTAGAGCTGTTCTTGCAAAAATTATTTGATTAAATTTTTTGTTAATCCCGTAGGTCAACATATCATAAAGCATATTGAGGTATAACATTCGCTCGCGCTGAAAAGCATCGTCATAACCCAAAAAGTAGGTGTCGACGTCAGTATTGTTTTTTATTAAGGTATTGAAACCAATAAGTTTACCTTCTAGAAAATATCCGTAAAACAAAAAGTCATTTTTAAGCAATGACTTTAGTGTAACAAAATGATTTTCAGACAAATAAAATGTATTGAAAGGTGCGTTTTTTGTTACGTTCATGTACAATTCATGAATCCTTTCGCTTTGATTTTCAATTTCTTGCAAAGACATTTTTCTTTTTTCGATGCCCATCATTTTTTTGTGAGATCGTTTGAATTGGTCGCGATATTTTTTTGAGAGTGCACCTACATAATCATCGATTGAATGCCATGTTTCAGGAATTTCAAAAATCATGTTTGGTTGAATTTCAAATTGATAGTAGTCTTTAAAACCAATTTTTTGCAATTGTTTTATCTCAGATTCATAAAAATCTTTATAATTGATGAGATGTATTTTTTGATTTTTTGATTTACAAATTAATTGAATTTCAACAACTGCCTTTTGCAAAGTTGTTATAAAATTTTCTAAAGAAATCGACTCGTCAAACCTATAAGCATTTTGGCCTGTGAGCATATTGTTACCCACGAATAAAACGTTTGATGCAAATTTTTTGAAAACCCAGTCTCGAAGTTTTGACTGTAAACAACTTTTGTTTAAACCAAAAGACTGTACCGTTGTAAGATTCAGAATTTGCGAAAGTGCAATACCGCAGAGCAAATTATTTTTATATACACCTATACAATAACAATTCATATTTTGTGGCGCAGATGCTTGCAGAATTTTAAGGTATTTGCTGGAAAGAAAAATATTTTCTTGACAAAAACTATCCCAATTATAGGGGAGTTCGGCAACATTTGCAAATATTCTGAACGAAAAAGATTTTAACAATTTAGTTTAAATTAAGTTGCAAAAAATATGGAATTTTCATAATTTTTCTTGACGTTATATTCTGTTTTATTCAAGTGAATTTTGCAAAAATACGGTGAATTGATAAATAAAAAGGCATTAATTGAATAATATTGATTCGATATTTTTTGTGAAACAAGTTAAATAGTAAATTCAGAAGGATTGATTTTTGTAGCAAACCAAAAAATGTCTGAACATAAAAGCACTTACCCAAAAATCATTTTTTTGAGGTATTATAAAATCTAAGAATTATGGAAATTTTTAAAGGTCAAAATCTTATAGAGTTTACTGAATGGTTTAAAACTGATGATGATTGCAAGAAATATTTGTCTGAAATTAAATGAGAAAAAGGATATTTGTGTAAAAAATGCGGTCATAAACATTCACAAATAAGAAAAGATTTTTCACGAACTTGTAATTTATGTAGTCATACAGAGTCTGCTGGGGCTGGAACATCATTCCATAAAGTCAAATTTGGGCTTAAAAAGGCATTTTTCATTTGTTTTGAAATGGCTACAACAACCAAAAGTTTATCTGGTTCATATACAGCAAAACGCTTTTCTGTTCAAGAAAACACCGCTCGATTATTTATGCATAAAGTTCGTGATGCAATGAAATCTAGCGAAGATTATCCTATGACCGGCACTGTCCATGTTGACGGGTTTGTCGTTGGTGGATATGAAGAAGGTAAACCTGGACGCAGTTATGATTCATCAAAAAAGAAGGCAGTTTGTGCCGTTGAACTCACGGAAAAAGGCAAAGTCAAGAGATTTTATAGTTCTAAGATACCCGATTATTCAGCAAAATCTTTAAAAGAAATTTTTGAAAAACATATTGACAAAAATGCAGAAGTAACTACCTGTAGTTGCAAAGGTTATAAACCACTTTGTAAAGAATATAACATTACACAAATATTAAGCAGTAAAGGAGCAAATTTTAAAGCATTGCATACAACAATTCATCAAGTTAAATCATGGCTACGTGCAACCTACTCTTGGGTTGGTGAAAAACATATAAAAAGATACTTGGACGAATATTGCTACAGAATTAATAGATCACAAATCAAACACTCTGTGTTCGACAATTTAATTAAAAGAATAATCAAATCAGCACACATCTCAGCTCATATCGACAAATAACATGCAGTTAAATACTGACTTCAAAATTTATATTTGGCAGACTAATAAACAATATTAAAAGTCAAATCATTTAATTGCACGCAACGGGTTAAAAATACATTTTTTATTGCACTTCAACAGATTTTTTAAACACTTTATCGATTTAACAAAAAATCGACAAACCTAAATTGCAGTTACATCGTACATTTGTAAAAGTATTTTAAAAAATTAAAGATTATAATCAATAATGAAAAATAGAACTACATATTTGTATTTTTTTTGTAAACGAATTGTTTGTATGTAGATTTCTAATGCGTAATATCGGTCGAACGGTATCAACAATTTTTACAATTATTTATATTTAGTTAAAAAAGTTTAAACAATACAAGTTTTATGCATATTAATGTTAAAATATGCTTTATGTCGATAATTTATAAAAAAACTAATAGTTATTTTTTTTATTTATCATTTATCATAATATTTGTAATTTTATAATTTGAGTTATATTATTTATAAATAAAATAAAATTTTACTAAAAAAAATGTCTAAAATTAGACAAATAATAACAAACAATACAAATGAAAAATTTTTTACTTTTACTTCTATTAACGGTTTTTCAACTTGGGTTTAGTCAAACCACCTGGACTGGTGCTACCGATACCGATTGGAATACCCCTTCAAACTGGAGTACAGGCGTAGTGCCAACCGCCGCAGATGCTGTTGTGATTCCCAATGTAACCAATAAACCCATAATTACGAGCAATACTGCTTTTTGTGCTGATTTAACTATTAATGCTTTATCGTCTTTAACGTTAACAAATAGCATTACTAGCTTGCTTAAAATAAGTGGTAATTTTGTAAACAACGGAACTTTCACATCAGGAGCAGCCAGCACTATCAGTTTTGTTGGTGCTAATCAAATAGTTGCTGGAGTGACTTACGGTAACTTAACACTTGCCGGTACCGGAACAAAAACCTTTGCGGCCAATATTATTATAACTAATAATTTAATGGTTGTTGCGGGCGTGAACATTAACTTAAATACAATTAACACGCATCAAACAGGTACTTTAACTTTGGGCGGCGACGGAGCTCTTTTAAGCACATGGGGAGCTTCAAATACAGGAGCTTCAAATGGAAATAATATTTATTTTGCAGGTTCAGGAAGAATTACTGTGATAGGAACGCCACCGTACCCGCGTATAGAAAATAATTTTGCATCCTATACTAGTGGTACTTCTGGAAAGGTAGGAGCCTCCTATCCTGAAAATGGAAATCCATCACTAGTTACCGCCCCTGCTGGTCTTGTTTTTATTAATGTGAACTTTGCAAGTTACGGTTCGTCAACTGGTACAAGCCCAAATTTTGTGTTAGGAGAGTGCCACGCACTTACAAGTATAGCAGAAGTTAATAAAGTTATTTTAGGTTTAAATTCAGGCAGTGTTCCAACATTTAACGGAGCATACGGTGATCCGTGTGGAGGTACACCGAAACGAATAAACGTAGTAGCATCGTATGCAGAACCAATATGTTCGGGCACAAATCCGGGCACTATAACGGGCTCAACACCCACTGGTGGAAATAATGTGTATTCTTATTTATGGGAATTTAATACGGTTGGGGCTTATTCACCCTATGCCACGGCACCTGGTGTAAGTACCACTAAAGATTATATTATACCTGGTGGTATTACGCAAACTAGGTGGTACCGCAGAACGGTAACTTCGGGTGTTTATTATACTACTACTATTGTACGGGTTGAAGTGAACACAAATCCAATAGCACCAACTACAATAACAGGCGGAACGTCTATTTGCTCTGGTGGCTCCACTACCTTAACGGTTAGCGGCGGTAACAAAGGTGGCGGTGGCGGTTATGCACAATGGTTTACTGATTCTTGTGGTGGAACCCTTGTAGGTACTGGTAATTCTTTACTAGTTAGCCCTACAGTAAGCACCACATATTATATTCGTTATAAAAATGCCTGTTCAGTAACCAGTTGTATAGCAACAACAGTTACGGTAGCACCAGCACCATCAATTACGACGGCTGCTGCCGCTGATAGTGTTTGTTCTAGTGTTAGTATTCAAACTACACCTTTATCGTACAGCGCAACAACCATAACACCAACAACTTATAGCATAACATGGAATGCGTCTCCAACAAACAGTTTTGTGGCTGTTACAAATGCTGCATTACCTACAAGTGCAATTAGTATATCTGTTCCGGCAAATACGGCATCGGGTACTTATACAGGAAACCTTACTGTAAAAAATGCTGCTGGTTGCGTAAGTAATACTACTGTTTTTACCATCACGATTAATGCTAATAATACAGTTACTGTTGCATCATCGAGTCTTGTTTTATGTGTTAATTCCGCAATGTCAGCGATAGCACATTCAACAACGGGTGCTACTGGAATAGGAATACCTACCAATTTACCACCTGGAATTTTGGCAACTTGGGCAACAAATACAATTACTATTAGTGGTACACCAACTGCATCTGGAACTTTTAACTACACTATTCCTTTAACTGGAGGTTGCGGAAGTTTGAATGCAACAGGAACAATCACGGTAACTCCATTAAACACCATTGTTGCAGGAACAAACCAAACGGTATGTATTAACTCTGCAATAACTGATATCACTTTAGCCACAACAGGAGCCACAGAAGCAACCTTTGCAGGATTACCAGCAGGGGTAACAGGCTCATGGTCAAGCAATGTTGCCACAATCACAGGCATACCAACAGAATCAGGAACGTTTAATTATACCGTTACAACAACAGGTGGTTGCCCACCAGCAGCAGCAACAGGAACAATCACGGTAACGCCATTAAACACTATTGCAGCAGGAACAAACCAAACAGTTTGTATCAATTCTGCACTAACAAATATTGCATTAGCCACAACAGGAGCAACAGAAGCAACCTTTGCAGGATTACCAGTAGGGGTAACAGGTTCATGGGCAAGCAATGTAGCCACAATCACAGGCACACCAACGGAATCAGGAACGTTTAATTATACCGTTACAACAACAGGCGGTTGCCCACCAGCAGCAGTAACGGGTACTATGATTGTAAATCTATTACCAAATACACCCAGTACAGGAAGCTTAATACAACCTACCTGTGCGAATGCACTTGGAAGTTTTGTTATCACTAATTATAATGCGAGTTTAACATACATTTTCTCTCCCTCAGTAGGCGTAAGTAATGTAGCGGGTTCAATTTCTGCGCCACCTGATAGTTATACTATTACAGCTTCAGACGCATCATGTACTTCATTACAATCGATACAAGTTTTAATTTTACCAGCTTTTTGTATTTCTAGTCCATCGCCTGTTGTTGAAGGAACGCCTGTTAATTTTATTCTAAGTATTAGTTCACCAAGTGCCTTCCCAACGACTGTAAATGTAACTACGAATAATGGCACCGCTCAAAACGGAACAGACTATACCACGACTACGACAACGGTAACAATACCAGCGGGACAAACTAGTGTAACAGTAACGGCACCAACCACACAAGACACGACAAACGAGCCAATTGAAACGTTTATATTAAGCGGAACAGTAACAAGCACCAACACCGCCACAGCATCAGCCACAGGAACAGGAACCATTATAGACAATGATCCAATGCCAATAGTAACTATAGATAATGTTACAGTGTTAGAAGGCAACAGCGCAGTATTTGCGGTAACACTCAGCAATCCAAGTTCTGTACCAACAGTTGTGGATATTACAACTTTAAACGGAACAGCGGGATCACCTGACTTTACTTCAACAACTATCACGGTAACGATACCAGCAGGACAAACATCAGTGTCTGTTCTTGTACCCACTTTGACGGATAATATTAACGAAGTAACAGAAACCTTTACATTGACAGGAACTGTAGCATCAACAAATACTGACACAACAGCACCAATTGATGCAACGGGAACAATTATTAATCTAGCTACAATTGATGCTATTACGGACGCTGTAAACGTAACTCCTGGAAACCCATCATCATCAGTATTGCTTAATGATACATTTAATGGCAACGCTCCAGTTACTGCAGGATCAAGTGGAAATGTAGTGTTGACACCAGTAACGGTACCAACAGGATTAACATTAAATCCAGACGGAACGATATCAGTAGCAAGCGGAACAACACCAGGCACATACAGTTTGGTATATCAAATCTGTCAAGTTAGCAACTCAACAGTTTGCGATACAGCGACAGTAACAGTAACGGTAGAGCCAACAGCAGATGCAACACCAGATACAGTGACGGTAACACCAGGCAACCCAACACCATCAATACTCAACAACGATACAGTGAACGGTAGCCCATTGTCGCCAAGCCAAGTAGTGTTGACAGCAGTAACGGTACCAACAGGATTAACATTAAATCCGAATGGAACGATATCAGTAGCGAGTGGCACAACACCAGGCACATACAGTTTGGTATATCAAATCTGTCAAGTAAGCAACCCAACAGTTTGCAACACAGCGACAGTAACAGTGACGGTAGAGCCAACAGCAGATGCAACACCAGATACAGTGACGGTAACACCAGGCAACCCAACACCATCAGTACTCAACAATGATACAGTGAACGGTAGCCCACTGTCGCCAAGTCAAGTAGTGTTGACACCAGTAACGGTACCAACAGGATTTACATTAAATCCGAACGGAACGATATCAGTAGCGAGTGGCACAACACCAGGCACATACAGTTTGGTATACCGAATCTGTCAAGTAAGCAACCCAACAGTTTGCGATACAGCGACAGCTACTGTTACAGTTCTTACAATATCGGTTGTTCCAACTGTCACAATAGCAAGTCCGATTGTGATTGAGGGTAACGCTGCTATATTTGTAATCACTTTAAGTTCGCCTAGTACAGTGCCGACTATTATTAGTATTGTTACGTCAACAGGAACTGCCGGTTCTTCCGACTTTACAGCAGTTGCAACAACTGTTGTTATTCCTGCGAATACTACTACTGTAGCGGTTTCAGTACCAACTATAAATGACCTTGTTGTTGAACCTACAGAGACTTTCACTCTAATAGCTACAGTTCTTTCAACTAACACCGTTACAAGCTCTATCAGTGCAACTGGGACGGTTTTAGATGATGACATTGAGCAAGCGTGTGAGATTGTTGTTTATAATGCAGTTGCTCCAGACAGTAGTATTGGAAACAATACTTTTCAAATTGATGGACTTAATTGCTATCCTGAAAACAACGTAATGATTTATAACAGATGGGGAATTCTTGTTTTTGAACGCGAAGGGTATAACTCATCAAATGCATTTAAAGGATTTTCTGAAGGCAGAGTTAATGTGCAGCAGGGAGAAGGCTTGCCTGTTGGAACTTATTGGTACATTTTGAGTTATAAAGCGCAAGGGGGTAATTTGCAGGAAAAAGCTGGTTATTTATATATAAATAGGTAGTAAATTATTTCTGTTAAGTCATCTTGTTATGATTTCGATTATTGTTCTAGATATTAGGAAAACACTAAAAACACAAAAATGAAAACAAAAATATTGCCTATAATTTTAATGTTTATTGCATTTACTACAAATGCACAACAGGACGCACAGTTTACCCAGTATATGTATAATACCATCAATATTAATCCAGCTTACGCGGGTAGTAGAGATGTATTGAGTATTTTTGGGTTGTATCGGACGCAATGGGTAGGGCTTGAGGGTGCCCCCCAGACAGGTACATTTTCAATAAATGGTCCTGTAGAAGGAACTAATTTTGGTTTGGGTTTAGGAGTAATCAATGACAAAATTGGTCCAGCAGATGAGACTAATGTGTCTGTTGACGTTGCTTACGCTTTTAATACTTCAGAAAATTTTAAATTGTCGTTAGGCATTAAAGGAAGTGCAAATTTACTTAATGTAGATTTTAATAAGTTGAGAATGAGAGTTCCTGCCGATGCAATTTTTCAACAAAACATTGACAATAGATTTTCACCTAATATTGGTGCAGGTGTATTTTTGTACTCTGATAAAACCTACTTTGGATTGTCTGTGCCAAATTTTTTAGAGACAACTCATTTTGACAAAGGCGCAACAACTGGTGCGACACGTTATACTGCTACTGAGCGAATGAATTTTTATTTTATCGCTGGACGTGTTTTTGATTTAAGTGAAGATGTTAAATTTAAACCTGCTTTACTGTCCAAAATTGTAGCAGGTGCGCCATTGCAAATAGATTTGTCTGGCAATTTTATATTCAATGAAAAATTCACACTTGGAGCGGCATACCGTTGGAGTGCTGCGATAAGTGTTATGGCTGCTTTTCAGATTAGTGATTCATGGTTTGTTGGTTATGGTTATGATTTCGAAACTACTAGGTTGGCAAATTTTAATTCTGGTTCGCATGAGATTTTCTTGAGATATGAACTTATTAAAAGTTATCAACGAATTATGTCACCAAGATTTTTCTAGTTTTATTATCAAAAGTATGGCATATTTTTGGTATCGTCGGTTATTAATTATAATATTTTAATGCAAAACATAAAATGCAAACAGTAAAAAAAACAATTATTATCTTATTAGCATTATTTGCGCAGATTTTTGTTGCACAAGAAACACAGAATCTCGCTGGTATTACTACTGCTAGTTCTAAATATGAAAACTTCGCATATATCGATGCGATTAAGTCATACGAAAGAATTGTAAAGAAAGGTTATAAGTCGGCGGATTTATTTGAAAAGATTGCCAATTCTTATTATTTCAACGCGGAACTTGCTGAAGCAAAAAAATGGTACACCGAACTTTTTAGTATGACTGAGCCTATTTCAGCAGAAAATTATTATAGATTTTCCCAAACATTAAAATCAGTAGGCGATTATAAGAAGGCTGACGAAATGCTCAATAAATTTAATCAACTAGCGGGCAACGATGAGCGTGCTAAAATTTATAGTAATGAGCGCAATTATCTTGATGTAATTAAAGGAAATTCAGGAAGATATCAGATTAAAAATGTTGATTTTAATTCAAATATGCTTGATTACGGTGCAACTGTAGTTGGAAACAAACTTATTTTTGCATCAAATAGAAAATTCAGGACTTTAGCAAAAAGGACAATTAAATGGAATAACCAGGCTTTTACTAATCTTTATGAGGCTACAATTGGCAATGATGGTAGTTTAGCTGATGTTAAATTATTCTCTAATAAGATAAATTTACGGTTTGACGAGGCGACTCCTGTTTTTTCAAATGATGGTAGTATTACCTATTTTACTCGTTCTAATTCTGTCGATTTGAATTTACAAAAAGACGTTACTGGAACCACTGGTTTGAAAATTTACAGGTCTAAATATGAAAGTGACAAATGGTCTGAAGCAGAGCCTCTGTCTATAAATAGTGATGAGTTCTCAGTTGCTCATCCTGCTTTGAGTCCAGATGGTAAAACGTTATATTATACTTCAAATATGCAAGGCTCGTATGGAGATTCTGATCTTTATAAATCTGAAATTCTTGCTGACGGTAGCATTGGGCAACCTGTAAATCTTGGAAGAGCAATTAACACACCAGGACGTGAATCTTTTCCGTTTGTTAGTGCAGATAATGAATTGTATTTTGCTACAGATGCTCGGCAAGGGCTTGGCGGATTAGATGTGTTTGTTTGTAAAATCAATGCAGATGGTAGTTTTACTACACCCGTAAATGTGGGCGCTCCTGTAAATGACACTACTGACGATTTTGCATTTTATATCGATAGTAAAACGCGAAAAGGTTTTTTTAGTTCTAATAGACCAAGTGGAAAGGGTTTTGACGATATTTATAGTTTCGTTGAAACATCAATTCTTAAGTACGAGCATGAGATTAACGGCATGGTTACCGACGAAACAACGTCTCAGGTTATCCCGTTTGCTAAAGTATTACTTCTTGACAGTAAAATGCAAAAGCTTGCCGAGGGAGCATCGAATCAAAATGGTGAGTATAAGTTCGCAGTATCTTGCGGTGAAGTGTATTATATTCAAGCAGTTAATGCGGATTATGAAGTCAAAGAAATTAAAGTTATAGTTCCTAATAAAAATGGCAGCACAATGGTGCCTATAGTAATTTCTAAAAAAGTAATCGTACTTAAAGTAAACGATGATATTTCTAAGATGTTAAAGCTTAAAAATATTTATTTCGATCTAGATAAAGCATTAGTGAGAAATGATGCGGCACTCGAGCTAGAAATGGTACTAGATGTTATGAACCAGTATCCGACTATAAAAATCGACGTTCGTTCGCACACAGACAGCCGACAATCCAGTAAGTATAATGAAGGCTTGTCTGACAGAAGAGCCAAGGCAACCATTGCTTGGTTGATTAAAAACGGCATCACGGCAGATCGACTCACAGGCAAGGGTTATGGAGAAAGCGAATTGTTAAACAGTTGTGCCGATGGTGCATCATGCACCGAAGAGGAGCACCAAGCCAACCGCCGAAGCGAGTTTATTATTGTGAAATTGTAGTTTTTAAATACGAATAACGATTTGCGAATTAAGAATTACGATAACAATATTCAATTTGAAAAGTATGATTTGAATATAGATAAGTAAAATAACAAAGAATAACAAACAAACCATCTGATTAAAGCAGATGGTTTGTTTATGAAGTTAGGTCAGCCAAACTTATTTTTATAAACTAGGTTAACGGCATGTTGCGTTAGGTGTTGAGCGGAAATCCTTTTTTGTTTTTTTGTCTCTTGACTCGCTGGTGCGGACAAAAAAATAAAAAAGATTGAGAGCAGAACACCGACGCGCTCGTGCGATAGCACTGCGCGGAACGCCCAAAAGAATTCATAAGTGGTAGTGCCCATATTTTTTTGGGTGTGCTTAACAAACCATATATTTGATATCACTTGAGGTAATTTTTATTATTATATTGAAGTCATAATGTTCTGTTATTTTTCAGTGACTCTAGTTTTAAAATTTTAATATTACTTTTTTGGTTATTTTTGTTGCAATGCACACAAAAACATACACAGTTATAGAAGGCCAACAAAAACTCGAGTATTATTGTTCATATCAAGAGCGTTGTCATCAAGAGGTGAATCAAAAATTGCGCGAAATGAACATGATTCCCGAGGTCATCGATTTGATTATTGTGCATCTTATAGACAATAAATTTTTGGACGAAACTCGTTTTGCACAAAGTTTTGCGCGTGGCAAACACCGCATCAAACATTGGGGCAAAATCAGGATTGTTAACGAATTGAAGTTCAGAAAAATATCAGCGTATAATATTAAAGAAGGGTTGAAACAAATTTCTGATCAAGAGTATCACGAAACGTTTGAATCAACAGCCGATTTTTGTTGGCGAAATTTGCGAGAATCAAATAAGATAAAAAAACGAAAAAAATTTTGCGATTATATGCTTCGCAAGGGTTTTGAATCAGTTATTATTTATGACAAAGTAAAAGAACTCGAAAGTATCAAATAAAGATTTTTGTTTTTTGCACGAAGAAACTAAGGAGCGAAGATTTTCAGATAAAGAAAAATTGCTAATCAAAAGTAGATTCTTTGCCCCAAATGCAGGGGAAAAACAAACAACCGCTTGGCATTTAGTTTTCTAGGTTTAAGAACGACCAACGGAAGTTTCTTGAAAACCCAAAAAAAATTTTGCCATGCGGTTGTTTATTTGGAAAAGCAGTTGACACGAGCATGAAAGTGCGACCGGCGAAGCAATTTGGCCTAAATACTTTTTAAAATTTTTCTATGATTGAAACGCCGGAATGCCAGTAATATCAGCTCCCGTAATCAGTAAATGAATGTCGTGCGTGCCTTCGTAGGTCAAGACCGATTCTAGATTCATCATGTGGCGCATGATGCTGTACTCGCCTGTGATGCCCATTCCGCCCAGTATCTGTCGGGCTTCGCGAGCAATTTCTACGGCCATGTTCACGTTATTTCTTTTTGCCATAGATATTTGTGCCGTGGTGGCGCGACCTTCGTTTTTCAAAACGCCAAGTCGCCACGTAAGTAGTTGTGCTTTTGTGATTTCAGTAATCATTTCGGCCAATTTTTTTTGTTGCAGCTGCGTGGCAGCAATAGGTTTGCCAAACTGAATGCGCTCTTTTGCGTATCTCAGCGCTGTGTCATAGCAGTCCATGGCGGCACCAATTGCGCCCCACGCAATGCCATAACGTGCAGAATCTAAACAACCTAGCGGTGCACCAAGACCAGTTTTGTTGGGCAACAAGTTTTCTTTAGGAACCTTCACATTGTTAAAAACCAACTCGCCCGTAGACGATGCTCTCAAGCTCCATTTGTTGTGGGTTTCTGGCGTCGAAAATCCTTCCATGCCACGTTCAACAATAAGGCCGTGAATACGGCCTGCCTCGTTTTTAGCCCAAACCACCGCAATGTCGGCAAATGGTGCGTTCGATATCCACATTTTGGCACCGTTTAAAAGGTAGTGGTCGCCTTTGTCTTTAAAGTTAGTGGTCATGCCACTTGGGTTCGAGCCGTGGTCGGGCTCGGTCAGTCCAAAACAACCCATCATTTCGCCGGTGGCCAGTTTTGGCAAATATTTTTTGCGTTGCTCCTCAGTGCCATATTTCCAGATTGGGTACATGACCAGCGACGACTGTACCGATGAGGTACTGCGCACGCCAGAATCGCCACGCTCTATTTCTTGCATAATCAAACCATACGAAATTTGGTCAAGCCCGGCACCGCCATATTCTTCTGGAATATATGGGCCAAATCCACCAATTTCGCCAAGACCTTTCAAGATTTGTTTCGGAAACTCGGCACGTTGTGCATAGTCCTCTATAATTGGCGACACATCACGTTTAACCCAGGCACGAGCGGCATCGCGCACCAGTTTTTGCTCTTCGGTCAACAAATCGTCTAACAAATAATAGTCTGGGGCTTGAAATAAATCTGGTTTCATAAAGGTTTGATTTGAATATAAATGCGACACGATTGTTATTTCACGCATTCAAATGCAAATATAATTAAACTTATTTAACAAAATACTAAACAAATGTTATAATTTTTTCAGAAGCTATTTCCAGCTGTTCGTTTCAAGTCCTCATTTTAAAACCACAAAAAACAACTGCCGCAAGGAACTTCCGTTGGTCGTTCTTGCAGCAGTGTTTTTTGGTGGTTTTAAAATTCCGGGCTTTTCACTACCATCTGGGCTAGGGCATCGTCGGTAGAATGAAGTTAGGGTTCAAAATCGGCTCTTTTTTTTATAAAAAAATCAATAATCTCAAGTTCGTTTTGGCTTCGTGCAACTACCTGTGCGTTTTCATCGATTCTGCAAAAAGTCAAGAATCTATCAATTTGTTCAACTTTCAAGTTTAATGTTTTCAAAAAAAACAAAATGTCATATTTTGATTTCATTTTTTTCTCGAAATCAATAACTGTTATTTTTTCTTGTGGTTTCTCTTTGGTGATTCCAAGCCATTTGCCTATTAATTTCCCTATTTCGCCAATGTCTGCTCCTTGTGTTATTTGCCCGGTGTAAATTCCGTTTTGTGGTTTTGCTGCTTCTTTGTTGAGGTTCACGGTGGTTACGTCTTCAAAAGTAACTTTATACAAGTTTTTTTTGTCGCCTAAAATTTTTATTTCGTCGAGCTGAATAGATTTTACTTGCAATTCAACGTTCAATTCTGATAGGTTCATGATTTGTTTTGAAACCAAAATCTTTTTTTCGTCACATTTTTTAGAAAAAAAGAAAACAACGTCTCGATCAGAAACCGAGATTTCAAAAGTGCCTTTATCGTCAGAAACTGCCTGTGTTTTTTTGGTTTCGTTTATGATTTCGACTTTTGCTAAGGCTTCGTTATTGGCAAAAACCTTGCCTTTTAACATCACAGCTTGTTGCGCAAATGTCATTTGAAACATAAAAAAGAGTAGGTAAATTTTTTTCAATTCTAGATTTTTTAAGATTTCAAAACTACTTTTTTTGAGATTATGTTTGTGAAGTGTTGTCAAAATTTATAAAAACTTTATCATTTCTATAGATTGTAAGTCTTTGTAAACAATTATAATTTTTTTGTTTTGAATTAAAATCTGCAAAATAGGTCAACGGTGTCTGAGCGTTAGGGATCGTAGTGAAAATCCTTTTTTTGGGGTTGCCGCCTTTGCGGTGCCTATGTTGGCGGCAAGCGCAAAAAAAGATTGAAACGAGAGCCCGGCGCGCTCTTCGCCGCGGCGAACG
>JBDLWE010000046.1:0-28877 GCA_039804445.1 Bacteroidota bacterium
AATTAAAAGATTAAAAGATTAAAAGATTAAAAGATTAAAAGATTAAAAAAAATTAGTTTTAAGAATTTTATGTTTAAGATTGTTGCTTTCTTGAATCTTTAAATTCTTAAATCTTTAAATATTATTATAATGATTAACATCGTTCTTTTCGGAAAACCAGGCGCAGGCAAAGGCACACAAGCCGAGTTTTTGAAATCAAAATATAATTTAGAGCATCTATCTACGGGAGATATTTTTCGTTATAACATTAAAAATGAAACCGAACTTGGCAAATTGGCTAAGATTTTCATGGAGAATGGCGAGTTGGTGCCCGACGATGTGACTATAAAAATGTTAAACGATGCCGTAGAAAAAAACTCGCACGCCGCAGGTTTTTTGTTTGATGGTTTTCCAAGAACAATTGCGCAAGCCGAGGCTCTAGATGATTTTTTAGCATCCAAAAATGAAATTATAACCGCTACAATTGCACTAGATGCAGATGATGAAATTCTGGTTCAAAGATTGCTCGAGCGCGGAAAAACTTCGGGCAGAACAGACGATCAAGACGTAGGAAAAATCAGAAACCGATATACCGAATATAACCAGAAAACAGCACCACTTGCCGACTTTTATAAAAGCCAAAACAAGTATTTTGCAGTAAACGGAATTGGTTCGATTGATGAGGTAACCTCGAGACTATCTGGCGTTATAGATGGATTAGAAACAAGTAGTCGCTAATAAACTGGCGCAGTAGTAACCAAAAATTTAATTTTGGAAATAATTTTAATTTTCTTTCTTATTCTTCTTAATGGTGTTTTCTCGATGTCGGAAATTGCATTGATTTCTGCCAGAAAAAACAGACTAGAATCTGCTGCCAAAAAAGGCAACACTAGTGCACGAACCGCACTAGAATTGGCAAACTCGCCAAACAAATTTTTATCGACAGTTCAAATAGGGATTACGCTAATCGGCATTTTGACTGGGCTTTATTCTGGAGAAAAAATCACCGACGATGTTCGACTGTTTTTCGAAGGTTTTGAAACGTTAATGCCTTATGCCAAATCACTTTCGGTCGGAACGGTCGTTGTAGTTCTTACTTTTTTCTCGTTGGTTTTCGGCGAATTGTTGCCAAAAAGAATAGGTTTAAATTATCCAGAAGCCATTGCAAAAGCAGTTGCAGTGCCAATGAAAATTGTGTCTATTGTCACAGCACCTTTTATCTGGTTATTGACAGTAAGCACCGATTCTATTTTGAATATTTTGAAAATAAAACCAACCGCCGATGGCAAAGTTACCGAAGAAGAAATTAAGGCGATTATAAAAGAAAGTACCGAGCACGGCGAAGTTCAAGAAATAGAGCAAGATATTGTAGAACGTGTTTTTCATATCGGGGATAGAAAAGTAAATTCGCTCATGACCCATAGAAATGCGTTGATTTATTTGTCTATAGAAGACGATGATATTCCTGCGCTCAAAGCCAAAATGCTTGATGAGTTGCACTCGGTCTATCCGGTTTGTGAAGATAATCTTGATGAGGTTGTTGGTGTGGTTTTCTTGAAAGATTTGTTTGCAAATTTCGAAAAAGGACATTTCAATCTTCGAGACATTGCAAAAGAACCTGTTTATTTAATAGAGCATACTTCTGCCTACAAAGCATTAGAGATTTTCAAAAAAACACGAGTTCATTATGCTCTGATCACCGACGAATATGGGATTGTGCAAGGAATCATTACCTTAAATGATATTCTTGAAGCTTTGGTAGGCGATGCTGCCGATTTTTATGAAGAAGAGTTCAAACTCGTTCAGCGCGAAGATGGCTCGTGGTTGGTAGATGGGCACTACTCATTGCACGATTTTCTGACCTATTTTGACATGGACGAATTAATAAACGACTACGACGTTACAACCGTTAGTGGATTGATAATGACTGAATTGTCTTATATTCCAAAGGAAGGCGAAAAATTAATTTGGAACAGAATGGAACTTGAAGTCATGGATATGGACGGCATCAAGATAGATAAAGTTTTGGTCAAATCGTTGAAATCTTCTTAGTCTTTTTGTCGAAAGATAATCAACTTCAAAGATTTATCCCGAAATGAATTATCACTTGATAAGTATACAATTTTATAAATATAATGTCCCGAAGAAACTATACATTGGTCATTCTTCAAACTTCAAAAAATTAATCTAAATCTAAAATCCGTTTTTATAACGAATTTCATTTATACAAAAATACTAAAATGACCGAAGGAAACTTTGTTGACTACGTAAAAATATATGTTTCTTCTGGCAAAGGAGGCAAAGGATCTACACATTTGCACCGCGAAAAATTTATCGAAAAAGGAGGGCCAGACGGTGGCGACGGTGGGCGAGGAGGTCATGTTTTTCTGGTAGGAAACAAAAGTCTTTGGACACTTTTTCATCTCAAATTTGCACGACATATCAAAGCTGGTCACGGTGGCGATGGCGGTGGCGATAGAAGTACAGGCGCAGATGGCGACGATAAGTTTATAGAAGTGCCACTTGGCACAGTCGTTCGTGATAAAGAAACAGACGAAATTTTGTTTGAAATAACCGACGATGGCGAAAAACAAATCTTGTCACGTGGCGGAAAAGGCGGACTAGGCAATTGGCATTTCAGATCATCGACCAACCAAACACCACGATATTCTCAACCAGGACTTCCTGGGGTAGAAATGGATGTGATTTTGGAGTTGAAAGTGCTTGCAGACGTTGGTCTAGTTGGTTTTCCGAATGCCGGAAAATCTACTTTACTGTCTGTGCTAACATCTGCAAAACCCAAAATTGCAGATTATCCGTTTACGACTCTAAAACCAAATCTTGGAATTGTTGCGTATCGTGATTTTCAATCGTTTGTAATTGCCGATATTCCTGGAATAATTGAAGGAGCTGCAGAAGGCAAAGGATTAGGACATTATTTTCTGAGACATATTGAACGAAATTCTACACTGCTATTTTTGGTTCCTGCCGATGCCGATGATATCAAAAAAGAATATGATATTTTGTTGAATGAAATCACAAAATACAACCCAGAAATGCTCGACAAAGAACGCCTTGTTATTGTTTCAAAAAGTGATATGCTCGATGACGAACTTCTTGCTGAAATGACTATTCAGCTCGATAAAGATTTTGGTAATATTCCGTACTTATTTATATCGTCCGTGGCACAAAAAGGACTAACGGAATTAAAAGATAAGTTGTGGAAAATGTTAAACAGTTAATTTTTTGAAGACAATCAATTTATTATTATATATTTACGACTCGTATTTAACATAAAATGATACAAAAGCTGAATATTGTTTTAATAACGCTCACTATTAACTTTTGTTTTTCGCAAAATCGAACTTGTGGTGCGGATTATTATATGACAAAAATGTTGGTAAATCCTGTAGAACGCAAAAAACATGAAGATTTGCAAAAACGTTTTGACTTTGAATCATACATTATACAAAACAATAAAAATCAATTAGCAATTTTTGCTAATACAATATATGTTCCCGTTGCAATACACTTTCCAGAAGTTAGCCCATCTTCACCATTAAAAGTTTGTTTACGCGCATTAGCACAAAGTCAAATTAATATTTTAAATGCCGATTACAATGCAACAAACGCTGATCTTGCTACTTGGACAGGAGGCGATAGTGCTTTTTATCCCGAAGTTTCATTTGCAGGGTTAAATGTTCAGTTTGTAATTGCAACCAAAAACCATCCAGTTTCGTCAGGGTTATCAAATGGTGATTTGGCAATAACTTTTGGTAGTGGCTTCACCGCTGGCGATAGTGATAATAATTGGGCAGGGTATATAAACCTAGTTTGCAAAGACGCTGGTGTCGACACTTTGGGCTATTCCCCAGTTGGCGGGCAACCAAGCGATGGTGCAACTGTCGTTATAGACTCTCAGGCATTTGGAACCGGGAACGGGTGCAGTGGTTATGTTCCGAAAGCACCATACAACCTCGGAAGAACGTTAACACACGAATTAGGACATTTTTTTAATTTAAGACATACTTTTGTGGGTTGCTCTACAACCGCAAATTGTACCGCAGCAGGTGACAGAGTCTGCGATACGCCACCTAGCAATGCTGCGGTTTATGGATGCCCAACTGCTGGAAACAATATCAAATGTGGCGTTACTACGCTAACTATGAACTATATGGACTATACAAACGACGCCTGCATGTATATGTTCACAGCAGGGCAGGTCAACAGAATGCGAGCTTATTATAACACAATATCATCGCAATTATCGACAAATGTTTTAAGCACAAACGAGTTTTTGGTCAATAATTTCTCAATATTCCCAAGTCCAAACAACGGTTCATTTACAATTCAGTTAAAAGAGCAACTCGATAATTATGAAGTTGAGGTTTTTGACGGAGTGGGTCGCTTGGTTTTTGACAACAAGTTATTAAACAGTCTTGATTTACAACAAAATATTACGTTAGAAAATGCACAAGCAGGCATTTACTATGTTTCTATTAAAAGCAACGCTGCTGTTTTTACCAAAAAAATAATTGTGCAGTAGCACTAAAGCATCTATTCAAAAAAAAATTTCGTAACATTCATTACGAGATTTTTTACTATTGTTCAAGTCTTACAAATTCGGAATTCGCAAAACTTGCCCCAGATAAATCTCGTCTGGGTCCTGCAACATTGGTTTGTTAGCATCAAAAATAACGTTATATTTGTTTGCGTGGTCGTAATACGTCTTTGCAATTTTGCTCAACCAGTCGCCCAAAACCATCGCATGATAGTGCGAGTCTGGCGCAGGCGCAACCACAGTCATGTTATTGTTTACAGACTCAACACCCTCAACATTACCAACGGTCAACGCAATTTTTTCGGCATCTGTTTGTTGTGTAACCTCGCCCGAAATTTCAACGGAATAATCTGCTTTCAAACAAATTGTCAAGGTTTTAAGCGGCAATCCTAACGACTGTACGTGTGCCAAAAGTGCCCCTGATTTTAAAGTAGCTTTCTCTTCTGCAGGTGCCTCTTCTTCTTTCTAGCTAAAAATCTTTTTCCCAGCTTCTTTAATAAATGTAATTAATCCCATTTTCAAGAAAATTTTTAATTGGTTCATAAAAACAAATTAAAGATTTTTATAAGTCAGCAATCTCTTTGGCAAAAATTTTTTTGACAATTCTGTTAAATATTATTTTTTTTTGGGGCGTTCCGCGCGCTCGCCGCGGCGAGGAGCGCGTCGGGCTATACGCTACAATCTGTGATTGTGAGAAACGAAGCAATCTCTTCAAAAGATTACTTCGTTCCTCGCAATAACAGGATTTTCGCTACTATCCCTAACGCTTATGCAACCGTCGACCAATTTTGCAACCATTCAAACACAAAAAAATCATTTTCTCAAATCCATAACCTAATCAGAGCAAAAATCTTTTACCAAACCAAAAAACCAATTTAAAACCATCCAAATACCATAAATTGTTATGTTTTTGATTATTTTTGAAACATGAAAAAAAATTGTTTCATTTTAATTTTGTTTTCTACAATAATGACTGCACAAACCGATTTCGAAAAAGGAAAAAAACTGTTCGATGACAAACAATTTGTGCACGCAGTTTTATTTCTAGAAAAAGATTTATTGAGAGATAACAGCAACTTAAAAACAATCGAAATTATTGGTGATGCATTTGGTCAACTCAAAAAGTGGGACAAAGCATTATTTTATTATCAAAAACTTTCGGTCCTGAAGCCACAAGAGGCAAACTATTGGTACAAATATGGTGGCGTATTGGGCATGAAAGCCAAAGATGCCAACAAATTTGCGGCACTCGGCATGATTCCCGACGTGAAAGCAGCTTTCGAAAAAACAATTCAACTCAATCCAAAACATCTCGAAGCTCGATATGCTTTGATAGAATTATACTTGCAACTGCCCGGCATTGTTGGCGGTAGCGAAAGGAAAGCCCGAAAATATGCCGACGAAATTGCTGCAATATCAACCGTGGACGGCTATTTTGCTAAAGGACGAATTGAAGAATATGTCAATAATTTTGCGAAAGCCGAAATTCAATATCGAAAGGCATTTGACGTTGGAAAATCAAAAACCGCCTATCAAAAATTATACGATTTGTATAAAAAAAACAGCAAAATGAGCGCAAAAGCAATCGCTTTGAAACAAGATTTCGAATCTAAATGACAATCATTAAACGAAAAATTTATAACCAAGAATGAGCAACAACTTTTTAAATTCAAATAATAAATCAAAAAAAGTACATTTCATCGCCATTGGTGGATCGGCAATGCACAACCTTGCGATAGCCTTGCACAAAAAAGGGTTTGAAGTTTCGGGTAGCGATGATGCAGTTTTTGAACCTTCAAAATCTCGATTATCAAAATACGGTTTGCTGCCACAAGAACTGGGCTGGTTTCCGGAGAAAATTAGTCCAGATTTATCTGAAATTATTCTCGGAATGCACGCCCGAGCAGACAATCCCGAACTTTTGAAGGCACAAGAACTTGGAATAAAAATTTATTCGTATCCAGAATATCTATACGAACAGTCAAAAAACAAAACACGTGTAGTTATTGGCGGTTCGCATGGCAAAACTACAATAACCTCAATGATATTGCACGTGATGCATTATCATAATATCGAAGTTGATTATATGGTTGGTGCACAACTCGAGGGTTTTGAGACCATGGTTCACTTGACCGATTCAAACGATTTTATTGTGCTTGAAGGCGATGAATATTTGAGTTCTCCAATAGATCGTCGTCCAAAATTTCATCTGTACCAACCAAACATTGCGCTTATTTCGGGCATAGCTTGGGATCATATAAATGTTTTTCCGACTTATGAAAATTATTTTGAGCAGTTCGATATTTTTTTAAAAAAAATCAAAAACGGTGGCATTCTTATTTACAACCAAGACGATTCCGAAGTGGGTCGACTGGTCAAAAATGATTCAAGTCCCGTCAGAAAATTGCCTTATTCGACACCAAATTACACCATTCAAAACGGCATTACATTACTAGAAACACCCGAAGGCAATATGCCAATCGAGGTTTTTGGAGCCCATAACCTCAATAATTTGGCAGGTGCAAAGTGGGTTTGCCAAAACATGGGCGTCGACGAAAATGCTTTTTACGAAGCCATTGCCAGTTTTAGAGGCGCATCAAAAAGGCTTGAAAAAATTGCCGAAAGCAAAACCAAAGTCGCCTTCAAAGATTTTGCGCATTCGCCAAGTAAAGTCATTGCAACTACCAAAGCCGTTCGTGAGCAATATGCCGACAGAAAATTGGTTGCCTGTCTCGAGTTGCACACCTACAGCAGTTTGAATATCAATTTCTTGAACGAATATCAAGATTCGTTAAACGATGCCGATGTAGCGGTGGTTTTTTATTCGCCAGATGCATTGAAAATAAAGCAAATGAAAAGCATTTCTGGGGCAGAAATTGCAAAAGCATTTAATAGAAAAGACCTTATAATTTATACAAATCCCGAAGATTTTAAAGCGTTTTTATTTTCTGTAGATTTAAACAATAGTGCACTGTTATTAATGAGTTCGGGCAATTACGGTGGACTCAATTTTGACGAAGTAAAAGCGATAATCGAATAATTTTTGGTATGGAAAAACTTACATTACTTGATTATTTTAAACAAGTGCCTGCAGTTTTGCTTAAAAAAAGCGATAAGCTAGAGGCTCGTGACATCGACGAACCTACCAAACATAAATTTATTGCCTATGTTGATGAGGGCGACCAAAGTCATGACGTTTTTATAGAATTAAACCAAAAAAAAGAAATACTAGATTCTGGTTGCGATTGCGAAAATCAAAACGGACTTTGTGTGCACAAATTGGCATTATTACGGTTTTTGGTTTCGTATAAAATAAAAACTACGGCATCGAAGGTTGTTCGCAAAAAAAAATTGACCGAAGTCGAAGAGCTGCTGCAAAACATTGACAAAGCCGCTTTACAAAATTGGGTTTTTGAATTATTAAAAAAAAATAAGGATTTAAATATTCTTTTTTTAAACGAATTCAAAGCCGCAAATACAACTTTTACAGCAACAGAAATTCAAGTATTAATGACGGCTACTATAAAGTCAATCATTAAAAACCGAAAAAATCTTGATGCCACAATGCTCAAAAAGGTATTAGATTTGCTTGAATCGTCATTAAAACCTGTGATGATTTATGTTAGTAATAATATTGCAAATCCTGGCGGAGTGCTTCTATTGCATGCAGTTATAAAAGGAATAACTGATTTTGAAGATAGTATTTATGTAAACAGTGTAAAAATCCAACGATTTGCCGAAAAAATTGGCAACGATTTTCTATCTACTTTGCATAACATCAAAGAGCAAACTGTTTGGGAAGCTATAGTTGCCGATTTGTTTAATGTTTTTTGCGAGAAAAACAAAAAATCATATCATTTATATGAGCTAAATTTTATCGAATCAATCTATGATAGCTCAACTAATAAGCCCGAAAGAAACAAATTTTTTGTGGCTCAAGAAATGCATTTTTTTAAACATTTGCAAGACAAAAAAATTCATATTGAGCAAAAGGTTCTCTTAAAATTGATGAACAAATGCCAAGAAACTGGCGTTTTGAAAGAGCATATAATTTTTTTTAAACCCATAAAATATGAAAATACTTATAACGAGCAGTTGCTTACGCACATGATTTCGTTTGAAATGTATAAACAGGCAATTGATATTTGCGAAAAACAAATTCTGGGTAATTACTATGAATCGTATAATGTGGCCTATTATGAAATTATCAAAAAAATATATCAAATTCAAAACAATCAAGAAGGGCTTTTGCAATTGACTTCAAAATTACTTTTCATAAACTATAATTTCGATGATTATTTACATTTAAAGGCAAATAAAAATTTGTTGAATTTTGAAGATTTAAAACTAAAATTATTTAAACTGAGCGCAAGTGTGTTAAAATCGCACAATACAGCGGCGCAGGCTTTTTATATAAAATTGTTTATAGAAGAAAATGAAGTAGTGCAGTTGACCAAAACACTAGAAAAAATAAATTCGCTTGAACCTATCATAAGTACTTTTAACGAATTGTTGCCAATGGGTCGAACCAATCTTTTAAAAACTATTTGTAAAATAGATTCTTTTAATTCATGGTCAATAAGCCAGTCGAACTTGACCACAATGAGAAATATTATTAAAGATAATTTTACGATAGTCGAATTAGAAGATTTTAAAAAGTCCAGCAGGTTGCAATATTCACATAGATTAATAGAACCAATTCTTGAAAAAAGAATTTAAAAAATAGCCGTGGACACAAACAATTTTTCGATAAAAAGCTGGGCCGATGATGACCGACCACGAGAGAAGCTAATGCTCAAAGGAAAAATCGCGCTCACAGATTCTGAACTGCTCGCGATTTTGATAGGGTCGGGAAGTCGCAATGAGACTGCCGTAAGTTTGTGCCAACGAATTCTAAAATCTGTAGATAATAACCTGAATGCCCTCGGAAAATTGAGTATCCAACAACTATCTGACTTTAAAGGAATTGGCGCAGCAAAGGCTATTTCGATAATTGCCGCGATGGAAATTGGTAGGCGTCGCCGTGCCGAACATGCGGCCGAATTAGTAAAAATAACTTCGAGTAGGGTGATTTTTGAAATAATGCAACCCATAATTGGTGAATTGATGCACGAAGAATTTTGGATTTTGTATTTAAATAACGCCAATAAAGTATTGGCAAAAACCCAAATTTCTAAAGGCGGAATCACTGCCACGTTGGTCGACAAGCGTATTGTTTTTAAAAACGCTTTTGAGCATAATGCTGTATCGATGATTTTGGCACACAACCATCCGTCTGGAAAACTTGAACCAAGCAATGCCGATTTAGTGCTAACTAAAGAACTACAAATGGCTGCATCCCAGCTAGATATTGCAATACTAGACCACATTATAGTTACTGAAAATGCATATTATAGTTTTGCCGATGATAACAATATTTAACATTTTATAGCATGAAAAAACTGCAAAACATTAAACATGTTTTTTTTGACCTCGACCATACCTTATGGGATTTTGACCGAAATTCTGAGCTGGCATTTAAACAAATTTTTTCAGAAAAATTTGCACACATTTCGATTCATGAGTTTATAAAAGTCTATGTTCCGATCAATCAAGAATGTTGGCGACTGTATCAAACCAACCAAATCACGCATGATGAGTTGCGATATAACAGACTAAAACATAGCTTTGATGCAATTGATATTGAAATTTCTGATGACAACATAGATTTTATCGCAAAGCAATATCTAGAAATTTTGCCTAACAATAATTTTTTGATGGATGGCACAATAGACCTTTTAGATTATTTGCAAGAAAACTATAAACTGCATATTATTACAAATGGTTTTACGACTGTTCAGCATCGAAAATTGGAAAATTCTGGTTTGAAAAAGTACTTTCAAACCATCACAAATTCAGAACGAGCCGGTGTAAAAAAACCCGATGCACAAATTTTTGAAGTCGCGTTAGCAGATGCAAATGCTTTAAAAACTGAAAGTATTATGATAGGTGATAGTTGGGAAGCAGACGTATCAGGAGCCATAAATGCAAACATCAAGGCAATATATTTTAATCCAGATAAAGTAGTTCAAAACACAAATTCAGATTTTTTGATTGCTGATATTCAGCATCTTTTAGAATTAAAAACATTTATCTAAAAATTAACTATTTCTATAAATCATGAAAAAAATAGCCGTCATTGTCTTTGTTTTTAGTATTTCAAATTGTTTTGCGCAATCTGTTAATGACTATCAATATTTGGTCATTCCGTCATTGTTTAGTTTTCAAAAAAGTACAAATCAGTACGGCATTCAAAGTTTGGCCGAAGCCTATTTTAAAGAAAAAGGCTTCGCCGTTTTGCAAGAAGCTGCAGGATTGCCAACCGAAATAAACAGCAATAAATGCAAAGCAATGTACGTTTTGATGACCGAAAAAAGCAGTATGTTTTCCACAAAAATTAAGGTTTTTATCAAAGATTGTGACGGAAAAATTCTGGCAGAATCAAATGAAGGAATAAGCAACGAGAAGCAATATGACTTGGTTTATAAACAAGCGGTTCGGGCGGCACTAACCAGTTTTTCTGATTTTAAATATTCATATCAAGGCAAATCGGAATTGCTCATGCAGCCAACACCAGAAAAAACTTTGTCTTACAAAGAATTAACAGAATTTAAACCAAAACAAGCAGCCGTTACAGAAAATAAGTACACAATATCGCCTGTCGAAAATCCAAATTATCAAGTAGAGCAACTCGCCAACGGTTTTTTGATTATAAATAAGACCACAAACACTGTTTTTGCAAAACTTTTTAAAACCGCAAATCCAGATGTTTATATTGCAAAAATAGGCAACTTGGCGGGTGTTGCCTCAAAATCAAATGGTGGACTTTTTCTTGAGTTTATAGAAAACAATATCCTAAAATCTCAAACAATTAGTGTTGATTTAAAATAAAATAAAATCAATAATTATATTTGTTTTTCCAACGGTTTTTCAAAAATTCGCGCGTGCTATTTTCTCGTGAGTTTTGGGCGGGTTCGTATAATTTTGTGCCCGCAATTTCGGTTGGCAAAAATTCTTGGTCAACAAAATTATTTACAAAATCATGCGAATATTGGTAGTCGTCGCCATAGCCAAGATCTTTCATGAGTTTGGTTGGTGCGTTGCGTAAATGAACTGGCACCGGCAGATTGTCGGTTTGTTCGACCAGTTTTTGTGCCGCACCAATTGCCAAATAAGTCGCATTACTTTTGGGCGAAGTTGCCAAATAAATCGCACATTGGCTCAACAAAATTCGACTTTCTGGATAGCCAATTGTTGCCACCGCCTGAAACGTGTTGTTTGCCAAAATCAAAGCAGTGGGGTTGGCATTGCCAATATCTTCAGATGCCAAAATCAACAGCCTTCGGGCAATAAACTTGACATCTTCGCCGCCAGCAATCATGCGCGCAAGCCAGTAAACGGCCGCATTGGGGTCAGACCCTCGGATAGATTTGATGAAGGCCGACACAATATCATAGTGTTGTTCGCCAGATTTGTCATACAAAACTGTGGTTTTTTGTGCAATTTGCATCACAACTTCGTTGGTAATTTCAATTTTTTTAGCATCAAAACTATAGATTACTAGCTCTAATATGTTCAATAATTTTCTGCCATCACCACCCGAAAGGCGCACTATAGCTTCGGTTTCTACAAACGTGATTTCTATGTTTTGTGAGGCATAAAATGCTTGACCGCGTTCTAGTATTTGTATCAAATCACTTTTAGTAAAAGCCTCTAAAACATATACTTGACAGCGTGACAATAGTGCCGGAATTACCTCAAAACTCGGATTTTCGGTCGTCGCACCTATGAGTGTTATCCAGCCTTTTTCTACGGCCGCCAAAAGTGAGTCCTGCTGCGATTTCGAGAATCTGTGAATCTCGTCTATAAACAAAACAGGGCTTTTGGCGGTAAACAATCCGCCAGATTGCTTGGCCCTGTCAATCACATCACGAATTGCCGAAACGCCCGAATTTATTGCGCTGAGCTCAAAAAATGGTCTTCCAGATTGCTCTGCAATAATACGCGCCAAAGTAGTTTTGCCAGTCCCGGGCGACCCCCAAAATATCATTGACCCAAAAATTCCTTTAGAAATTTGGTTGGTCAAAACACCATTTTTGCCAAGCAATTTAGGTTGCCCAATATAGTTATCAAGCGTTTTTGGACGAATTTTTTCTGCCAACGGAATAGTCATCTGCACAATTTTAAACAAAGATATTGTTTTTTTCTAGAAGCTATTCCGACCATCCGTTACAATCTTTTGGCCGCAACCCTTTTTTTTGTAACCATTGCACGAGCTTCTTGCAGTCGCTGTGCAATGCCAACAAAAAAATAGGGTTGCAACCAAAAGGATTTTCACTGCTGTTCGGGCTAGGGTAGTTGACCAGCAAAAACCATTAACTGACAAAATAGCATTATTTTTAATTTGGATTTGTTTTTGAAACATATTAAAAAAAAAAAAACAATAAAAACGTGAAACAATAAAAACGTGAAACAGTAAAAACTTGAAACGCAAAAAACAAAAAATAACCGAAAACAATTTTCAAATCACAACATCTGTGATTGTTCTGCCGTTGCTTTTTGTCTTGGTGATGTGGCTTGTTTTTTGGATAGACCTAAAATATCATTTCGATTTTGCACAATTTGGCATTTATCCACGAACAATATTTGGTCTAGTCGGAATTTTTTGCAGTCCCTTTTTACATGGCAATCTAGAACATCTTTATAATAATACCATTCCGATTTTGGTTCTAATGGCGGCATTACGATTGTTTTATCGCAATCATAGCATCGCAATCATCGTTCTTGGAATTATTTTGAGTGGATTGCTTACATGGGTTTTCGCGCGAAGCAGCTTCCATATTGGCGCGAGCGGACTGATTTATGTTTTGGCTAGTTTTATTTTTTTAAAAGGCTTGCAAACCAAATATTACCGTTTGGTTGCCTTGTCGTTTTTGATTGTTTTGCTTTATTGCGGCATGGTTTGGTATATTTTTACGAATGTAGAACAATGAATATCGTGGGAAAGTCACCTAGCAGGATTGTTTGTAGGACTTGTTTTTGTTAAATTTTTTGAAGTTCCAAAATATCAAAAACAACTAAAGTACGATTGGCAGCAGCCAAATTTTGACGCAAGTCAAGATAAGTTTATGCAACGGTTTGATGAGAACGGTAATTTCGTAAATTTGCCACCATCAGAAATTGAAGAGCTAAAAGTTGAAGAACCAGCAATTTTATATAAATATAAAATTGTTTGCAAAAAACTAAACTATTAAAAATTCGTGCTTCATCTGTTAATTTACTTTTTAAAAATATTCAACGATTCATTATAAATCGGGCTTTCAATAGCCAGAAAATTCAAAACACTATGAAAAACATGGTTTTGGCTTAATATTTCTGTAGGTTTGGTTTTTACTGAATTGTTAGACGTCCAGACAATAAACGGAATTTCATACTGTTCTTTTGGCGCAAAGCTCATCGGCAGGCCATGCATATAAAGGTTTTTTTCGCCAAGAGATTCGCCGTGGTCAGACACAAACATCATTGTACTTTTAAATTCTGGAAGCTCTTGCAGGCGGTTAATGATAGACGACAGCAGAAAATCTGTGTAAACAATTGTGTTGTCATAGGCATTAACTAATTCTTGTTGCGAACATTTACCAGGCTCAACACTGTTGCACACGGGGCTAAATTTCTCAAAAGAGCTTGGGTATCTTGTGCTGTATTTCGGGCCATGACTTGTGGCGGTATGCAAAACGATAAGAATTTTATTTTTGGTACTCGACAAAATTTGTTTCTTCAAATCACTAATTAAGATTTCGTCGAAACTACCATTTTGACCAACATAATTTTTTAAAAGAAATTCTCGGTTTTGATAGTTTTTTATATGCAACGGCGGTTCGCCCCAATTGGTGGTTCGCCAAACGACTTCTACATTATTTCGTTCAAGATAGTTAGGCAAAATTTCATAAAGTTCATCAGTATTTGTATGTTCTAAAATACATTTTACGCCAGCAGTGGTATATGTAGCGCAACTTGTGGCGTTGAAATGAAATAAATTACTTTTTTTTGACAACAACGGATTTGTATTTTTAGAATATCCGTATAAAGAAAAATTTGCACGTCTAGCAGATTCGCCAATGACCAAAACCACAACCGTTTTTTGATTGTCTTTTATAGTCGCATTTGGCAACAATATTTCTTTTTCATTGGCATTGCTTTTATGTTTGTAAAAAAGCGACGTATTGACCACATAAGACCACGGCATGGCCAAACCCCCAATTTGTTTAGAGTTATTGTCTATCCACAATAAATTTTTGGCGTTTATGCCAACCAAAATCGCAATTGCAAGTAATGCAAAAAGCGAAAGTTTTAGAATATTTTTTATGGGGAGTTTATTGATTTCTGCTTTAGCAATAAAAACACTAGGCACCAAACCTAAAAACAGAATATAGCCAACTAATTTTAACGAAAAAAAACTGCTCGATTCACTATAGTTGGTATTAAGCACATTGCCAATCATGCTTTCGTCTATAATAATACCATAGCTATTAATAAAATAAACCGAAATCGCATTGATGATAAAAAACAGAATCAAGACTATTTTTGCAATTCGACGAGAACTATTGATCAGTAACAAAAAAATCCATGCGTTAAGAAGTGGTACTAAAATAACTAAACTTGCTATAAGCAGTATGCCTCCAAAACTTGTAGAATCAATATTGTTAACTACATATTTGAAAAAAGGATAATGGAATAAGACTAAATTTAGTAATCCAACAATACTTGCAAATTGAGTTATTTTGAAATTATTTTTTAACATATGATATACAAATAGTAGTGAGAGAATATAAAATTGCGACTAGCGTAATATAATAAATGAACAAATTTTCAAGATTGATTTTATAAACTATGAAAATTGTTGCAATCAAAAATAACACTATAAAAATTGGGTAATATTTTTTAAGACCAATCCACGACAAGAAATTATATTTTGTTACAAAAAATATGCCTGAAATTCCCGACATATATCCTACTATACAACCAACCAAAACGTCAATAGGGAAGTGGGCTCCAATTGCAACTCGAGACATTGCAAAGGCAATTCCTGTTATTAAAAAAGCGGCAAACCACATTGTTCTTTTTACGATGTTTTTTGGCATAAATGCAAACATCAAGACCGTAAAGACTGTCAAAATTGTGATAGAATGCCCCGAGGGTAAACTGCTTGTAGAACCAGGCAACATTTTTCCGATAATCACAAAACTATCTGTATTTAAAGCTGATGCAGGTCGTGGTACTGAAAAAAATTCTTTTAAAATTTTTGAAAATATTGCCGAAAATATTGATGCCGAAATCAATGCCTCCCAAAATTTTGGATATTTTAAAAACAAAACGGTCAATAAAGAAAGACAAATTGTAGCATCGCCAATTTGGGTTAAATTATATTGAATATTAGGAAGTTGCGATAGAAACGCATTCAAATCATAAAACCATTTTTTTTGAAATTCAATATATGATTTTGGATTAATTGCATTGTTGTGGTATAAAATTGAAGCAATGATCAGCAACAAGATCGCTGGTGCAATGTAAACCTGTAATCTCAAATTTTTGTAGTTATTCTCTACCGAAAGTCTCATATATAGACAAAATTTATTTGGTTCGTTGTCTAATAACTTCATACAAAAATGCGCCGCAAGCCACAGAAACATTTAAAGAACCAATTGAGCCAAACATGGGTAATTTGGCTTTGTGGTCTACAATTTTCAAAACAGATGGGTTTATGCCTCGTTCTTCAGAGCCCATAATAATGGCTGTTCCTACAGACAAATCGATATCATAGAGGTTTTCGTCTGTTTTTTCGGTAGCAGCAACGGTTTGAATACCTGATCCTTGCAAATAGAAAATCGCATCTTTGATATGCTCAACTTTGCAAATAGGAATGTTAAACACGGCACCAGCCGAAGTTTTTACGGTGTCACCATTTACAGGTGCCGAACCCGCTTTTTGAACAATAATACCGTTTACGCCTGTGCATTCTGCTGTTCTAATAATTGCGCCAAAATTTCTAGCGTCTGATATTTGGTCTAGAATCAAAAACAATGGTGTTTTGCCAGATTCGATAGTTGATTCTACCAAATGCTCTAAATCCATGAAACCAATGGGCGATATGCTTGCTACTGCTCCTTGATGATTATTTGGCGTTAATCTGTTTAGTTTTTCAATAGGTACGTATGAAAAATTGATATTGCCTCGTTTCAAAACCTTCATCAGGTCTTTCATCAATTCGCCAGAAATTTCTTTCTGCACAAAAACTTTATCAACTTCTTTTCCTGCCTGAATGGCTTCGATAATCGCTCGTATTCCAAATATTAAGTGGTCCTTCTCCATGGTATAAAGGTACATTTTATTTATAAAAAAACCACCGTTTTGAGGCGGTGGTTTTTTGGGTAATATATTTAATAAATAAGAATTTTAATAACCAGTATTTTGAGTACAAAGTTTGTTATAAAGCAATTCATTTTGTGGAATTGGCCAAATATATTCATTGTTTGTAGGCGATATTGTAGCAACTGCACCTTTTGCCGCAAAAGGTTGTCCGAGTCGCATTACATCCAAAGATCTAAATCCTTCACCAAGAAATTCTATTCGTCGTTCAATAGCAATTTGATTTAATAAATCTTGTGTAGTTGCAAAACCTGCTACTGTAAAAGTTGTTGTTGCATCAGAACGCTGACGAACAGCATTTAATAAATTTATAGCTCTAGCATCAATTGTATTTGTAGAACGCACTATTGCTTCTGATAAATTTAATAATACTTCTGCATATCTAATTGATTGCATGTATTCTACCGCAGCAGCGCCACCTTGCCATTTGGTTTGTAAATAAGTTTTACCAGATACCACAGCATTAAATGCTCGTCTTGAATCTGTTGCTTTCCAACCTGTATTAGAAATTATACTTGTTGGTAGTAGCGAGTATTCTGCCCCATTGCCATTAAGTGTTGACCAATAGAAACCCAACCAGTTTTGAGTTCCAGGCGCATCAAGTGCTGTGAAAGCAAAAGATAACATGTTTTCAGGTGTTTGTGCAGTCGCTGTAAAAGCGTTTGCAATTGCTGGAACTAAAGAATTAGAAACACCACCTGTAGAGGTAAATGGTGTATTTGCACTTACAATTTTATTTGCTTCAGCGACAACTCCTAAATAGTCACGTTTGTTTAATAAAACTCTAGTTTTTAAAGCTATTGCGCTATTTCTGTGTGCACGTGTAACGCGATTGTATGAGGTAGCATAGCTTAAGGGCAGGTTTTGTTCTGCTGCAGTCAAATCAAGTAGTATTTGATCGTAAACTTGCGCAACAGTTGATCTTGCAAGGTCGCTATTTCCGCTACTTGTTATTGCGGTTAGTCTTAAAGGCACACCTGGTTTGTCACCGTTACCATCCCAATATGGTCGGGCATACAGTGTTACTAATGAAAAGTATGATAAAGCACGTAGAAATTTAGCTTCTGCAATATATTGGGTTTTTAACGTATTGCTAATTGGTGAAGTGTTAAGGCCATCAATAACTATATTACACCGATTAATTGCTAAATAGGCGGCTCCCCACAAATTTTGGACTTCTTGTGTGCTTGAACTTAACAGAAAGTTCCAAGTACTAAGGTTCGTCACTAAATTGTTTCTTTCGTTATTAAATTCTTCACCTCTGACATCTTGATAAACGTAATAACGGCCTCCCATAAAATTGCCGGTTTTAACTCCTGCATACATTCCTAGAACTTGCTGTTCAGCTCTTTCTGGAGTTTCAAAAGCATTATCTTCAGATATACGAATCTGATTTGTAGGCGACAAAGCATCTTGGTCACTGCAAGAGTATGACACTAGTGCTGTTGCAATTAGAACAATCAGTATTTTTTTATTTATTTTCATTTTTCTTTCTTTTAAAATTTTTATAAACCAATATTTATACCAAGTGAAACTGTCTTAGCTAATGGTGCTGAATTTCTATCAACACCGGCTGATGTTCCAGAGTTTCCGTTAGCAGAGATTTCTGGATCAAAACCTGAGTAGTTTGTAAATGTGAATGCATTTTGAATGCTTACATTAAAATTAAAACGTGATAATTTTAGTTTTTCCAGGAGTGAATTTGGTAAACTATATCCGATTGAAATGTTTCTGATTTTAATAAAATCTCCTTTTTCTAGATTTTGTGACGACGGTATTGACGATCCATTTGATACATTGTCACCAAAAACAATTTTTGGAATTTCAGTGATGTCACCCGGTTTTTGCCATCTAGTCAGTACCTCTGCTGCATTGTTCCAAACTCTTTGGTCACGCAAACCCGCTTTTGTGCCATTATAAATATAATTACCTCCAGAGAAAAACAAACTGATATCTAAATCAAATCCTTTATATTTGAATGAGTTATTAAAACCTCCAAAAAATGTTGGTATCGATGGGCCCATAACTACTCCGTCTAATGCCTGACTTGCGGCTCTTGTTGCGGTTCCGTCACTAACTTTTGTCCAGCGATTTGCTGCTGTAGCAGAATGATCATATTGTACTTGTGTACCATCTCTATGTATAAATATTCGTCGACCATTCGCTGGATTTACACCTGCTGTTTGTACTACGAAAAAACTACCCACAGATTCATTTACGCGAACAATATTTACGCTTTCTAGATTTGAAGATGCTATTAAGATATCAGAACCGGTTGCATCAAGCGACGTAACTTTGTTTTTTTGTGTAGTGTAGTTTAAACTCGCAGTCCACGAAAAATTTTCTTTTGCAATGATTTTTGCGTTTATTGTGGCCTCAATTCCGCTATTTGTCATGCTTCCTACGTTTTCTAAAATTGAATTAGATGATATTCCTGTGCCTAAATTTGGGCCGCTTGGAATTCCGGTTGATGCAGCCTGTCTAACATTTAAAATTAAATTGTCAATATCACCTTTATAATAACCAAATTCGCCGCTGATTCTATTGTTCAAAATTGCAAAATCGAGTCCGAAATCTGTTTTCTTACTTGTTTCCCATGAAAGATTTTTGTTTCCTGCTTGTGAGTAAAAAAGTGTTCCATTTGCGCCGTTTAGTCCAGCATCAAAAAAACTACGTGCTGCAAAACTGCCAATACCTTGGTTATTACCAACTACGCCATAGCTTGCCCGCAGTTTTAATTGATTGATTGACTTACCAAGACCTAAATTCTTAAAAAAACCTTCTTCGTTTAAAAACCAACCTACTGAACCACCATAAAATAGTCCCCATTGCTTTCCAGCTGCAAAGGCAGAAAAGCCGTCACGTCTGGCGTTTATCGATAAATAATATTTTTTATAATAATCATAATTTAATCGACCAAAATAAGATTCTAAATAATTTTCAATTAGTACATTTCCTGATGGTAAAATAGTTGTAAAATTGCCCTGATACTCGTTAAAAAATGGATCTGAAACAACACGTCTTGAAGCGCCCCATGTATCTGTTTTAGAGTATTGAACTTCATTTCCCGCCAATGCGCTGAAATTGTGCTTATTACCAAATGTTGCATTGTAGTTTAAAACATTTTGTATATTCGTAATTGAATATCTGTTCATTGTACTAGTTGCGGCTCCACTTAGAGTCTGTCCATCGCCATGTAAGGCATCTAAAAAATCTTTATTTTCCGTTGTAAGAAGGTCAACACCATAAAGTGTTTTAAAAGTTAAACCCTTTAATACTTTGAAGTCGGCATAAAAATTAGACATGATGTGATTGTTCTCTGCCGAAAATGTGTTCTTGTCTAGAAGGTATTGCGCATTTGTCCACTGCAATGATGTTTTGTTGTTGCCCTGACCGATAATACTACCGCCTCCTGCTGTTATATTGTATGTGCCATCGTTTTTATACGGACCAACGTTAGGAGATTGGGCAAATGCAAGTCGTGCAGCACCACCAGATGCAAAAGACGTACCATTTGCTGAACCTGTGGATAAGCCTCTTGTCTTTGAAGTTGTATAATTTACAGTACCACCAATAGTTAACCAATTTGTTGCCTTGTGATCCATTGAGAAACGTGTATTCAATCTTTTGAAATCATTATTTCTAAAAATTCCTTCTTGATCTAATCTGCCAAGAGATAAATAATATTTAGTAGTTTCGTTGGCACCTGATAGATTAATTGATTGTTCCTGTGAAATACCTGTGCGATAAGCTACATCATACCAATTTGTATCAACTAATTTACCATTTGCATCGGTCATCGTATAAAAACCTGAGGTTGTACCGTTTGGCGCAAATGCTGGATTTCCTGTATTTACAAGTCCCTCATTTTTTATTGTTGTAAATTGCTCTGCATTTAACAATTTAACTAAATTGTAGGGAGAAGTTGCCGTTACGTTTGAAGTAAAGTTTACAGATGTTTTACCTTTTTTACCTTTTTTTGTTGTGATAAGTATTACCCCAGCAGAAGCCCTTGACCCATAAATTGCTGATGCAGCGGCATCTTTAAGAACTTCGAGACTTTCAATGTCATTAGGATTCATACTTGAAAGCGGATTGTTTGCGGCTTGAGTTTGATTGATGTTATCGCCGTTCCAAGTGGGAACTCCATCTATAACCAGTAAAGGATAGTTACTAAGAGAAATTGAGTTTACTCCACGCACACGTATAACTGCTTGATTTCCAAGTACACCATTCGGAGTTGACGCATTTACACCAGCAACTTGTCCTGCTAATGCTTGGTCAAAACTTTGTCCTTTTATCGCAGCAAGTTTATCCCCTTTTACCGTTGATATTGCCCCTGTTACTTCTTTTCTTTTTTGAGTTCCATAGCCCACAATAACAACCTCTTCAAGTACTTGGTTGTCATTTTCCATAACTATTTTATAACTATTCGCAGCTGCAACAGTAATTGTGGTGGTTTTTGACCCCAAAAATTTGAATAGTAGTTTTGATCCTTCGTTTGCACTGATGGAGAATTTTCCATCAAAATCACTTTGACTTTGGACTTTGGTTCCAATTACTGAAATTGTTACTCCCGAGAGCGCCAATCCTTTAGAATCTGAAACTGTGCCAGAAACTGTTTTCTGTTGTGCGAATCCAAGTTGGATAAAGCAAAACAAAAACAAAATTTTACAATTTTTTAATAATGATTTCATTTAAATAAATTTAGTTTATACAAATTTACAAAAAAACTATACATTTATCAAAATTATTAACAACAAAAAGACATAATATCCGTATTTTGGTCTATTGTCAAAGGTTTTTAAATTTACATTCAAAACCCAACTTTCAATCGCAAATGCACTATCGAATTTCCAAAATCTGTGTTTTGACCTACAGACTGTCCATTTGCGTATATAATATTAAGCAAACCACTTTTTGTAAGTAGTCCAAATCCAAGACCAAATCCTGTTAAAAAACCTTTTTTTGTAGTGGTTTTGTCTTCAAAATAGGCAAAATCTAACGCAGAATAGGCATACAACGATGGCGAAACAACGTATCGAATTTCGTTTATGAGTGCAGAAACCGTGTTGGCCTGCAAACTGTTTTCGTTAAAACCTCTTATAGAATTTATACCTCCAAAACGTGTAAGTTCGCTTGAAATATAATTTTTGCTATTCAAAAAAAATGTTTGATTTTTGGTTTGTACAAATAATTTTTCTGAAATTTGAAAATTATACATGGTATTTATTTCAAATAACATTTGCGATGTTTTTTCTAAAGAAGTTGTTCTGTTTCCAACACCAAAATTTAAATTTAAAAAACTTTTTTCTTGAAATAAATTATAATAATTGGCTTCTTTTTGATTTAGTTTTAAATAATCAAGTTTCAACGTGGTTAAATTTTGCTTAAAATTTGGAACAGCGGCGTTTGTTTTTTGAATAGACGTCGATTCAATGTTATGGCTACCAATAAAAATTTTGCTTCGCGAATTTATAATATATCCTAGATTAATATTCGTTTTTGTATTTTGAAAAATGCTGTCTTGTTTGAAGATATTAAGGTGCGCCTTAGCAATAAGTTTTGTTCCGAACAAATACGGAACCTCGATTGCCGTATCAAAATTGGTCTGCCGATTGCCGTCGCTTTTCCAAATCAACTGAAAATGTTCGCCAGCGTTTAAGGTATTTAGCATTAGCAAATCCAGAAAGCCATTAAAAATTAGTTGTCCATCGGCATTATTAGAAAACCCTATTAAGCCATCAAAACGGTTGGCTTTTGTTTTTTCGACATAAGCATATATGGTAGTAGAGTCCTTTGCAAAAAGCATCTCAGGATATTTGCTTTGAGAAAAAAATCGATATTGGTTTAAATCGGTAAAAAATTTATTTAATTTTTCCACCGAAAAAGAGGTGTTTTTATATTTTTTAAGAATATTTTTTTTAATATTTTTTGGCAGTTTGTCATATCCCGAAAAGATGATATTATCAATGTTGCGTTGCAAACCTTCATCAATTTTTAAATCACAAAATAGTTCATTGTTTTTTATTTCAAAATTTACGAGTTGGACGTTTACTTGCGAAAAGCCTTTTTCTTGCAAAAAATTAGTTGTCTTTTCTAAAAATTGTTTAATAGTTGTAAATCGAATTTTAAGTATCAGCAAATCATTTGCGTCAAGAAACGTCAATTTTTGTTTGTTATTTTTACCTATATATATACCAACATTTTGAATACGTTTTTTCAATGCAATTTCATACAAAAAAGTACTGTCGTTTGATTTTTTTAGAAATGATATGTTACTGTTTATATAGCCTTTCTCGTAAAATTTATTTTGTAAAAATTTAATTTCGGTTGTTATAGATTTTAGATTCTCGTGTTTTTTTTTCAATAGAATTGAATCTACGATCGGTTTGTCGGTGTTAACTAAAAAATTAAATTTTAAGTACAAGTTTTGTCCCGAACAAAAAAATCCGAAAAATATTGCTAATAATGAAAATGTTTTTTTTGAAATTATCATGTGATTTAAAACATGAAATATAACGAATTTTCGATTAAATTGTTGTGATTATTTTTTAGTTGATAAATATCATTGAAAATTAATGATTTATGATTTGTTTCTATATATTTTTTTTCTACATTTGCAACCCCGTAAAAATCGGGAAATTTATAAACAAGTAATTTTTAGTATTTAATTATGCCAACTATTCAACAATTAGTAAGAACAGGAAGAACTCAAGTCACTAAGAAGAGTAAATCGGTTGCTTTAGATTCTTGTCCTCAGCGCAGAGGTGTTTGTACGCGTGTTTACACAACAACTCCAAAAAAACCAAACTCGGCAATGCGTAAAGTTGCGCGTGTACGTTTGACCAATGGAAATGAAGTGAACGCATACATCGGCGGCGAAGGACACAATCTACAAGAGCACTCGATAGTATTAGTGCGAGGCGGAAGAGTAAAAGACTTACCAGGTGTTAGGTATCACATTGTTCGTGGTGCACTTGACACATCTGGTGTTGCGGGCAGAACGCAACGCAGATCAAAGTATGGTGCAAAACGACCAAAACCAGGAGCAGCACCAGCAGCGGCAGGTAAGAAAAAGTAAAACTCGGTATGGACATTAACTTGTTCGTATTTAAAACAAAGAAAAAATGAGAAAAAGAGCGGCAAAGAAAAGACCACTTTTACCAGATCCGAGGTTTAATGACCAACTGGTAACACGTTTTGTAAATAACTTAATGTGGGACGGAAAAAAATCGACAGCTTTCAAGGTTTTTTATGATGCGATTGACATTATCGAAACCAAAAAACAGTCAGAAGAAAAAACATCTCTCGAAATCTGGAAAGATGCATTAACCAATGTTATGCCTCACGTAGAAGTACGTAGCCGTAGAGTAGGTGGTGCAACATTTCAAATTCCGATGCAAATACGCCCAGACCGAAAAATCTCTATGGCAATGAAGTGGTTAATACTTTATTCTCGTCGTAGAAACGAAAAGTCAATGGCACAACGTCTTGCAAACGAATGTTTGGCAGCAGCCAAAGAAGAAGGTGCAGCCGTGAAAAAGCGTATGGATACGCACAAAATGGCCGAAGCCAACAAAGCATTCTCACATTTTAGATTTTAATAAATAAAGAAATGGCAAGAGAATTAAAATATACAAGAAACATTGGAATTGCTGCTCACATTGATGCTGGTAAAACAACAACAACAGAGCGTATATTATTCTATACAGGAAAATCTCACAAAATTGGTGAAGTGCACGATGGTGCTGCAACAATGGACTGGATGGCGCAGGAGCAAGAAAGAGGTATCACAATTACATCTGCAGCAACAACTTGTGAATGGAATTTTCCAACTACACAAGGTAAAACGCTCCCAGAAACTTTGCCTTACCACTTTAATATTATCGATACACCTGGACACGTTGATTTTACTGTAGAAGTAAATCGCTCACTTAGAGTACTTGACGGATTGGTTTTCCTTTTTTCTGCGGTTGATGGTGTTGAGCCACAATCAGAAACAAACTGGAGATTGGCCGATCAATATCGTGTTCCAAGAATTGGTTTCGTTAACAAAATGGACAGACAAGGATCTAACTTTTTGATGGTTTGTCAACAAGTTCGTGATATGTTGAAATCTAACGCTGTAGCAATCACTTTGCCAATTGGCGAAGAAAACGATTTTAGAGGCGTTGTTGACTTAGTGAAAAACCAAGCTATCGTCTGGGATGATGCTGGAATGGGAGCAACCTATGAAGTTGTTGAAATTCCTGCAGACATGCTTGACGAGGTAAAAGAATACAGAGACATTCTTATCGAAGCAGTTGCTGATTATGATGACAGCCTACTAGATAAGTATATGGAAGATCCAGACTCTATTACTGAAGAAGAAATTAACAGTGCTTTGAGAGCCGCTGTAATGGACATGGCGATTATACCGATGATTGCTGGTTCGTCTTTCAAAAACAAAGGTGTTCAATTTATGTTAGATGCAGTATGTAAATACCTTCCTTCGCCAATGGATAAAGAAGGTATTGTAGGAATTCATCCGGACGATGCAGAATTACTTGAAGAAGATCAAAAACCAATCTTGCGTAAACCAGACGTAAAAGAACCTTTCGCAGCACTTGCGTTTAAAATTGCAACTGACCCATTCGTAGGTCGCCTTGCATTCTTCCGTGCATATTCTGGTAGACTTGATGCAGGTTCGTACGTGTTGAACACACGATCTGGCAACAAAGAAAGAATTTCTAGAATCTACCAAATGCACGCTAACAAACAAAACCCAATCGAGTACATCGAAGCAGGAGATATTGGCGCAGCAGTTGGATTTAAAGATATCAAAACTGGAGATACATTGTGTGACGAAAAACACCCAATTATTCTTGAGTCAATGAAATTTCCTGCACCAGTAATTGGTATCGCTATCGAGCCGAAAACAAAGGCAGACGTTGATAAAATGGGTATGGCTTTAGCAAAACTTGCTGAAGAAGATCCAACTTTTACAGTAAGAACCGACGAGGCTTCGGGTCAAACTATTATTTCTGGAATGGGTGAACTTCACTTGGATATCCTTGTTGATAGAATGAAACGCGAATTCAAAGTTGAGGTAAACCAAGGTGAACCACAAGTTGAATATAAAGAAGCTTTTACAAAAACTGCACAACATAGAGAAACATACAAGAAACAATCTGGTGGACGTGGTAAATTTGGAGACATTGTTTTCAGACTTGAACCAGCCGAAGAAGTAGACGGTAAAGTGCCTGTAGGACTTCAGTTTGTAAATGCTGTAAAAGGTGGTAACGTTCCAAAAGAATATATTCCATCAGTAGAGAAAGGTTTCCGCGAAGCGATGAAGCTTGGACCATTGGCTGGATATCAAGTAGATAGTTTGAAAGTTACTTTATTAGATGGATCTTTTCACCCGGTCGATTCAGATGCACTTTCGTTTGAACTTGCTGCAAGAATGGGTTATAGAGAGGTAGCTAAAGCAGCCGGAGCTATTATTCTTGAGCCAATCATGAAGATGGAAGTTATTACACCAGAAGAGAACATGGGAGATATCGTTGGCGATATCAATCGCCGTCGCGGTCAGGTTAATGATATGGGCGACAGAAATGGAGCTAAAACTATCAAAGCAGACGTTCCGTTATCAGAAATGTTTGGATATGTAACAACTTTGAGAACACTTTCTTCAGGTCGCGCTACATCTACAATGGAGTTTTCGCACTATGCAGAAACACCTTCTAATATTTCGGAAGCAGTTATCAAAAAAGCAAAAGGAAACGCTTAATTCAATTCTAAAGAAAATGAGTCAAAAAATCAGAATAAAATTGAAATCTTACGATCACATGTTGGTTGACAAATCAGCCGAAAAGATTGTAAAAACAGTAAAAAGCACAGGTGCTGTTGTAACAGGTCCAATTCCGTTGCCAACACACAAAAAACTTTTCACAGTATTGCGTTCGCCACACGTAAACAAAAAAGCAAGAGAGCAGTTTGAAGTTATGTCTTATAAAAGACTGATCGATATCTACTCATCATCATCTAAAACTATAGATGCTTTGATGAAGCTTGAATTGCCAAGTGGTGTAGAAGTTGAGATAAAAGTCTAATTAAATTAGATTTAATGAAAATAAAGGATTATGTTTTGTTTATAAAACTTAATCCTTACTTTTGCACTCTCAAAATAAAGAGTAAGTAACAATTAAATAATTATTATGTCTGGGTTAATCGGAAGAAAAATTGGCATGACTAGCATTTTTGACGAGAATGGAAAAAACATTCCATGTACCGTCATAGAAGCTGGACCATGTGTAGTTACCCAAGTCAGAACCAAAGGTGTTGACGGGTATGAAGCGTTGCAACTTGGTTTCGATGACAAAAACGAGAAACATTCCACCAAAGCGGCCGTTGGTCATTTTGCCAAAGCAGGAACTGTAGCTAAGAAAAAAGTCGTTGAATTCGAGAATTTTGCAACCGAATCAAAATTAGGAGACGTTATAGACGTATCTATTTTTGAAGAAGGAGAGTTTGTAGATATTTCAGGAGTATCGAAAGGTAAAGGTTTTCAAGGTGTTGTAAAACGTCACGGTTTTGGTGGTGTTGGTCAAGCAACCCACGGACAACACAACCGATTAAGAGCGCCTGGATCTGTTGGAGCATCATCGTATCCGTCAAGAGTATTCAAAGGAATGCGAATGGCAGGAAGAATGGGCGGCGACAATGTAAAAGTACAAAATCTTAGAGTTTTAAAAGTAGTAGCCGATAAAAATCTACTAGTTATCAAAGGATGTATTCCTGGATGCAAAAACTCTTACGTAATCATTCAGAAGTAATGGAAGTAAAAGTATTAGATTACACCGGAAAAGAAACTGGCAGAAAAGTGCAACTTTCTGATACAGTTTTTGGTATTGAACCAAATAAGCACGCTGTCTATCTTGACGTAAAGCAATATCTTGCCAATCAAAGGCAAGGTACGCACAAAGCGAAAGAAAGAGCAGAAGTTGCTGGTTCTACAAGAAAAATCAAAAAGCAAAAAGGTACTGGTACTGCTCGTGCGGGTAGTGCAAAAAACCCTTTGTTCAAAGGTGGTGGAACTGTTTTTGGACCGCGTCCAAGAAGCTATTCTTTCAAATTGAATAAAACTGTAAAACGATTAGCAAGAAAATCTGCATTCTCTATGAAAGCAGCAGAATCTAACATTATCGTTCTTGAAAGTTTTGATTTTGAAACGCCAAGTACTAAAAATTTCAATAATGTTTTGAAGGCTTTAGGTTTAGAGAATAAAAAATCTTTATTTGTGTTGGGCGATTCAAATAAAAATGTATATTTGTCGTCACGCAATTTAAAAGTCTCTAACGTCGTAAGTAGTTTAGAATTAAGTACTTACGCCATCCTTAACGCTACAAGTTTAGTGCTTATTGAAGGTTCAATTGATGTTATTGAAGATAACTTAAGTAAATAAAACGAAGATGAGCATTATAGTGAAGCCTATCGTAACAGAGAAAATAACCAAAAATAGTGAAATTTTAAACCAATTCGGTTTTGTGGTTGACAGAAAGGCTAATAAAATCCAAATTAAGAATGCCGTTGAGGCTGCTTATGGAATTAATGTTGTTTCTGTAAACACAATGAACGTTCGTCCAGATCGTTCTACAAAATACACTAAAAGTGGTTTAATCAGTGGAAAGACAAATGCTATCAAAAAAGCAATTGTACAAGTACAAGAAGGAGAAACAATTGATTTCTATAACAAAATTTAATTTCAACAATGTCAGTTAGAAAATTAAAACCTATTACCCCAGGTCAGCGATTTAGAGTTGTGAATGGTTATGACGCCATTACAACTGATAAGCCGGAACGCTCTTTGATAGCGCCGATAAAAAAC
>JBDLWE010000047.1:0-5879 GCA_039804445.1 Bacteroidota bacterium
CACCATAAGAAGTAATATTTTTTACAACACCTTCTAACACTTGACCTTTTTGCAACTGTCCGATGATTTCTTTTTTCTGAACCTCGATATCTGCCTCGATAAGCGCTTTGTGCGAAACAACAACGTTTTTGAATTCGTGGTTGATTTTTACAACCTTAAATTCCATCATTTTGTTTACATATTGGTCGTAATCTCTAATTGGTTTAACATCAATTTGAGATCCTGGTAAAAATGCTTCGATGCCAAAAACATCAACAATCATTCCACCTTTTGTTCTGCATTTTACAAAACCGTTTACAATTTCGCCAGTCTCGTTAGCAGATATTACTCTGTCCCAAGCCTTGATTGTACGTGCTTTTCTGTGCGAAAGCACTAGCTGGCCCGTTTTGTCTTCACGAATGTCAATCAAAACTTCTACTTTGTCACCAACTTTCAGGCCCGGATTGTAGCGAAATTCGTTTAACGAAATTACTCCTTCAGATTTTGCATTGATATCAACAATTGCGTCTCTTTCTGTAATTCTAACAACCACACCTTCAACAACTTCCTCTTGGTCGGTGTTGATAAATGTTTTAGTAACTAACTCTTCAAATTCTAACAAGTTTTTTTCGTCAACTGCGTCAATTCCTTCTTGAAAATTGTGCCAGTTAAAGTCGGCCAAAAACTGCTCTTGTGATTTAATATCAGACATATGTCTTAAAAATTTGTATTCTGCTCATTATGCGTTTCTGGTTGCGATTAAAAAACAGAAGATGTTTTTTATAAATATTTGATTTACTGATGGAAACGCCTCTCGCCAAAAGTTGTGCAAAAGTACTTTATAAAAATAAGTTACACAATATTATAGGACAATATTTCTTAATTTTTTGAAGCCCATCTTCAGGCTCATCGACAAGATGGTTTCCTGCCGCCTTTCCTATCTGTCAATGCGAGGGACGTGGCAATCAAAAAAGATTGCCACGTCCCTCGCATTGACAGGATGTTCCCTTGCGTCAGGGCTAGCGACTAACATTTGTCTTTTCATGAAGTTTGTAAAAAGGATTGTACAAAAAGCTGCATTCTTTAAACTCAAATTACGCATTAGAAAAAATATTAAACAAAATCTTGATTAATTGCCACTACTTTGCGTACTCTGCGAACTTTGCGGTTAAAATTATCTGTATTGCGTAATTTGGGTTAAATAAAACTCTGTGCAAATCCCTTTAATCTGTGACAAAAATATCGAAGTTAAATATTTGAAAAGTTCAATTTGCGAAAATTCGTGAAAATTTATGGTTAAAACTCATTTAATACCATCAAAAAACTTCTAAAATCCTCGCATTAACTGTTTTTTAAACGTATTTTTGCAAATTCTAAAAAAAAAATCTACCCCAAAAAATGCCTACAAAAGAACTTGAAATCGAAATTGAAGACAAAAAAGAACTTTATGGCTATCAAAAAGGCGATATCGATGCTATTTTTGAAATCATGGACAACAAACAATCTACCTACCGTTTGTTGTACCAATTGCCAACAGGCGGCGGAAAAACCGTAATTTTTTCCGAAATTGTGCGTCGGTTTTTAGAAACCCATAATAAAAAGGTTGTCGTGCTCACGCACAGAATCGAGCTTTGCAAACAAACCTCAAAAATGCTCAAAGGTTTTGATGTAAAAAACAAAATCATCAATTCAAAAATAAAAGAGCTAACCGACCAAAACGACTATTCCTGTTTTGTAGCAATGGTCGAAACCTTAAAAAACAGACTTGACGACGAATTATTGCAAATCGACAATGTCGGAATGGTTATTATAGACGAGGCGCATTATAACTCGTTCCGTAAATTGTTAGGCTCGTTTCCAAACGCATTTATTCTTGGCGTTACCGCAACACCACTCAGCTCGAATGTAAAACTGCCTATGAACGACAATTATGATCAGTTGTTAGTAGGCGATACTATTGCTTCTTTAATCAACAAAGGTTTTTTGGCACGCGCCATTACCTATAGTTATGACGTGGGTTTATCATCTTTAAAAGTAGGTATCAATGGCGATTATACCGTAAAATCGTCTGACGATTTGTATAGCAATATGGTCATGCAAGAAAAATTGTTGCATGCCTATACCGAAAAATCATTAGGCAAAAAAACCTTGATTTTCAATAACGGAATTGCGACTTCATTATATGTTTATGAAACTTTTCGCGAGGCAGGTTTTCCAATTCGACATCTTGACAATACCAATACTCCCGAAGACCGCAAAGAAATTTTGCGTTGGTTCAAACACACGCCCGATGCTATTTTGACCTCGGTCGGAATTTTAACAACAGGTTTTGACGAGCCCACCGTAGAAACCATTATTTTGAATCGTGCCACAAAATCATTGACCTTATATTATCAAATGATAGGTCGTGGATCACGTAAACTTGCTGAAAAAAACACGTTTAACGTTATCGATTTGGGTAATAATGCAGCCAGATTTGGTTTATGGAGCGACCCTGTAGACTGGCAACATATTTTTAGATCGCCAGAATTTTATTTAGAAAACCTACGTGACGATGCCGAAATCGAGTTGCATTTCAAATATCAAATGCCTGTAGAATTGCGCGAAAAATTCTCGAAAACCAAAGTAGTAACTTTTGATGTCGAAGATGAGCATAAACTTATTATCAAACAAAACCTACGTTCAAAAGTTGTTCTTGACAAAATGATCGAGCAACATGCCGCAATGTGCGTTGACAATTGCGAATCTATCGTCGAGGCAAAAAGCCTAATGCGCGAACTTGGCGACGATATTGAATGCCGAATGAAACGATATTCAAATTGTTTGAGTCATTGTAGCAAAAACTATCGCGAATGGTTAGTCGAAGATTATAAAACCAAACTCACGTTGTTAATAGGAAAGAAATACCGCGAAAAAATCATGAACGAAGACGATTAAATTACCTATAACAAGACTATATTCGATTTTTAAACAAATATTTTCAGATGACAACATTAACCGAACTGAACGCCATTTCACCAATCGATGGCCGATATAGAACCAAAACCGAATCGCTTTCAACTTACTTTTCTGAAGAAGCCTTAATAAAATATAGAGTTTTGGTCGAAGTCGAATATTTTATTTCATTGTGTGAGATTCCATTACCACAGCTTTCAACTATTGACAAATCTGTTTTTGAAAATTTGCGAGTCATCTATAAAAATTTTAAAACCGAAGATGCATTGTGGATAAAAGAATCAGAAAAAACCACAAATCACGACGTAAAAGCAGTTGAATATTTTTTGAAAAATCAGTTTGAAAATTTTGGTTTACAGCAATATAAAGAGTTTATTCATTTTGGTCTTACTTCACAAGATATTAACAATACTGCAATTCCGCTTTCGACCAAAGATGCTTTTCAAGAAGTTTATCTCAAAAGTTTAATTGGTTTGATTTCCAAACTAAAAGATTTAAGTCAAGAATGGCAAGATATCCCGATGCTTGCTCGCACGCACGGGCAACCCGCATCGCCCACAAGACTTGGTAAAGAAATTGCGGTTTTTGTAGAAAGGCTAGAAGAGCAACTTCGGTTTTTGTTCAACATTCCGTTTGCGGCCAAGTTTGGTGGCGCAACAGGCAACTACAACGCGCACCACGTGGCGTATCCAACGATTGATTGGAAAAAATTTGGGAGCAATTTTGTTGAAAATATACTTGGATTACACCACAGTTTTCCGACCACTCAAATAGAACATTATGATCATTTTGCATCTTTTTTTGATGCTTTGAAAAGAATAAATACAATTATAATAGACTTAGATAGAGATATTTGGACTTATGTTTCGATGGACTATTTTAAACAAAAAATAAAAGATGGTGAAATAGGTTCCTCGGCAATGCCACACAAAGTAAATCCGATAGATTTTGAAAATTCTGAAGGAAATCTTGGCATTGCAAATGCAATTTTTGAGCATCTTGCTACAAAATTACCATTGTCACGATTACAGCGTGATTTGACTGACAGCACGGTTTTGCGGAATATTGGCGTGCCAATTGGTCACACAATCATAGGGTTTGAAGCAACGATAAAAGGATTAAACAAACTGCTTTTAAACGAGCAAAAAATTGCTGAAGATTTAGAAAAAAATTGGGCAGTTGTTGCCGAGGCTATTCAAACAATTTTACGAAGAGAAAACTATCCAAATCCTTACGAGGCTTTAAAAGAACTGACGCGAACAAATACTATAATTAACAAAGAGGCGATTCATAATTTTATTCAAACATTGAATGTTTCGGCAGAAATTAGAAATGAATTAATGCAGATTTCGCCAAGTAATTATATAGGGATTTAAGTGTTTTAAACTACAGTTCATTAAATTGACATTCTCATTTCAAGCATATTGGGTTTAAAACCAGCCTTTACATAAGCTTTTTTCGCAATTTCATTTTCATCGTAAACTTCTAGTCGAATTTCACCAATATCTTTGTTTTTAGCCCAAATCATCAAATTTTCTAAAATTATTTTATTAATACCTTGTCCTCTATATTCCTTTTTCACATACATAAATCCGAAATGGGCATACATTTCAAACTTCAAATAATCTTCGGCTTTTACAATTTTTGCATACCCTGAACCAACAATCACGCCATCATATTCTGCAACTACTACCAATGAATTATCAGATTTTATCAATTCAATTAAATCGTAATAATGAATTTCTCCTTCTTTCAGGCAAGAGTCAAAAGGTCTTTCGAATTGAATAATACCTTTTTCAAAACTTAATAATATATCAATTTCTGATGGTTTTGCAGGACGGATTTCTATTGCCATAACGCTTTTCAAATATTTAGAATCATATAGTACGATTTGGTATGGTTAGCAAGGTGTCAAATTCTATAATGAAGCTAACTCAAATTATCTTGAATAATTTGGTGCTTCTTTTGTAATTGTCACGTTATGCGGATGACTTTCGTTAATTCCACTCGCTGTTATTCGTACAAATTTACTTGTTTCTTGCAAGGTTTCAATATCCCTCGCGCCGCAATATCCCATTCCTGCACGCAGTCCGCCCACAAATTGTTGCATACTTTCGTTTAGTTCTCCCTTGTAGGGTACTCTACCAACGATACCTTCAGGAACCAATTTTTTGATATCGTCTTCAACATCCTGAAAATAGCGGTCTTTACTACCTTCTTGCATGGCCTCGACAGAACCCATGCCACGATATGATTTGAATTTTCGTCCTTCAAAAATAATAGTTTCGCCAGGACTTTCTTTTGTGCCTGCCAAAAGTGAACCAAGCATGACACATGATGCACCTGCTGCAATCGCTTTCGGGATATCTCCTGTGTAACGAATGCCACCATCTGCAATAACTGGAACGCCACTATCTTTTATTGCGGCAGCAACTTCAAGAACTGCAGAAAACTGCGGAAAACCAACACCCGCTACAATTCTGGTTGTACAAATAGAACCTGGACCGATACCAACTTTTACACCATCGGCACCATTATCTACAAGATATTTTGCTGCTTCGGCAGTTGCAATATTTCCGACAATAACATCTAATTCAGGAAATTTTGATTTCACTAATTTCAAAACATCTACGACACCTTTTGTATGGCCATGCGCCGTGTCTATAATTATTGCATCTACACCCGCATCAACCAAAGCAGATGCTCTAGTGACTGCATCTGCGGTTACGCCTATGGCAGCGGCTACCCGCAGTCGTCCATAAACATCTTTGTTGGCAATTGGTTTTTGGGTAAGTTTTGTAATATCACGAAAAGTGATGAGTCCGACCAATACATAATCTGCGTTTACAACGGGCAGTTTTTCGATTTTATGACCTTGCAAAACTACTTCGGCTTGCTCAAGTGACGTTCCTTCGGCAACAGTTACAAGGTTTTTGCTTGTCATA
>JBDLWE010000048.1:0-6061 GCA_039804445.1 Bacteroidota bacterium
TTCGCAGGATTTCCCGCTACCAAAACATTATCGGGCACATTTTTGGTCACCACACTGCCTGCGCCAACAGTCACGCCACTGCCAATCGTTACTCCAGGCAAAATAATCGAACCACCACCAATCCAGCAATCATTGCCAATTGTTACGGGTTTAGAAAACTCGACCGTTCGCCTTTCAATTGCATCCAGCGGATGCGTGGCGGTATAAACCTGAACATTTGGCCCAAAAAAAACATTGCTGCCAATCGTGATTTTCATGGTGTCGAGCAAAACGCAGTTCATATTAAAATAAACGTTTTCGCTAGAATGAATATTATACCCATAATCACAATAAAACGGTGGCTCTACATAAATTTTTGGGTGTGCATTTGGTAATAAACTTCTCAAAATTTGACGTGCATTTCCGTTCATCAAATATTCTATGACATTCAGTTTATGCAACAATTGTTTGGCAAATTTACGTTCAGACACCAGCGCCTTATCATTGCTCAAATAGTTTTCGCCATCAAGCATTTTTTGTTTTTCGGTTTTCATAGTCATAAAATATGCTACAAATTTAGGGTTAATTTAAACACAAAAATTATTTTAAAAACGTGGGCGTTACCTCGGCTCTAAAACATAAATTACTAGCAAAAAAATGATTTGAGCCGAGGTCAGGCTGCCGTTCCAAATCTGCCATTGCGCAAAATAATTTCGATGCAAAAGTAGTCAACCGTGCGCAAAGTCAGGATTTTCCCTTGCATCCTTAACGCAGAAACTACGTTTAATAATAAAATTTTTTAATCCAAAAATATTTCCTATTTTTGCACCATCTGAATAAAAGTTATTCAAGACTACATCATAATCATTTAAAAGATATTAAAATGTATTTAACCAAAGAAGTTAAAGAAGAAATCTTCGCAAAACACGGAGAAAAAACAAACACAGGAAAATCAGAGTCGCAAATTGCGCTTTTTACTTTCAGAATCTCTCACCTTACCGAGCATTTGAAAAAAAATCGTCATGATTTTAATACAGAGCGTTCACTAGTACTTTTGGTAGGAAAGCGTCGTGCATTGCTTGATTACTTAAAGAAAACCGAAATCAATCGATACAGAGAGATTATCAAAGAACTTGGAATTAGAAAATAATCCAAACAAAAAGGAGGCACGTTTGTACCTCCTTTTTTGATACAACCCTGTCAGTCCCGATAGCTATCGGGAAAAATCTGACGGGGTTTTTAGCAAAATAAATTTTGTTTGCATGGGACAAAATTTTTAAGTAGAAGCCTGCAACGAGCAGTAATCCATAGCAAAAAATTATATAAAAGGAAAAATTATGATTCCACAATTATTTGTAGAAAACATCGATTTAGGTGATGGCAGAAACATCACAATCGAGACAGGTCGTTTGGCAAAACAAGCCGACGGGTCTGTAGTAGTAAGAATTGGTAAAACAGTTATTTTAGGAACAGTTGTTTCTTCAAGAAAAGCAAGTCCAGGTATAGATTTTTTGCCGTTGACGGTAGATTATCGCGAAAAATTTGCGGCAGCAGGTCGTTTTCCGGGTGGTTTTTTCAAGAGAGAAGCACGACCAAGCGACAACGAAGTATTGACAATGAGATTAGTAGACCGTGTTTTGCGTCCGCTATTCCCATCAGATTATCATGCAGAAGTGCAAGTTATGATTCAGTTAATGTCTCATGACGAAGACGTTATGCCAGATGCTTTGGCCGGATTGGCAGCATCAGCAGCATTAGCATTATCAGACATACCGTTTGAAACTTTAATATCTGAAGCAAGAGTAGGTCGTATCGACGGAAAATTCGTCATCAACCCATCTCGCGCACAGCTAGAGTTGTCAGACATCGACATGATGATTGGCGCATCTACAGATTCGATAGCGATGGTCGAAGGCGAAATGAAAGAAATTTCTGAAGCCGAAATGATCGAAGCAATTAAGTTTGCGCACGAACACATCAAAAACCAAATTGCAGCACAAGAGCTTTTGCAAGCAGCATTTGGCAAAAAAGAAGTTCGTACCTATGACCAGGAACGCACCAACGATGACATTCACGCCAAAGTAAAAGCAGCGGCTTATGATAAAATTTATGCAATTGCAAGCAAGGGTTCAGCAAAGCAAGAACGGTCGGCAGCATTTGCAGAAGTAAAAGAAGAAGTAAAAGCTTTGTTTACCGAAGATGAATTGGCAACAGATGGCGATTTGGTTTCAAAATATTTTTATAAAGTCAACAAAGAAGCCGTTCGTAACGTAACCCTAGATTTAGGCACACGACTTGACGGCAGAAAAACCACAGAAATTCGTCCTATTTGGTGCGAAGTAGATTATTTGCCATCGGTTCACGGGTCAGCATTGTTTACTCGTGGTGAGACTCAAGCTCTGGCAACAGCTACTTTAGGAACATCGCGTGAGGCAAACCAAATTGACTCACCATCAGAGCAAGGAGAAGAAAAATTCTATTTGCATTATAACTTTCCACCATTTTCTACCGGCGAAGCAAGACCTTTAAGAGGAACTTCACGTCGCGAAGTTGGTCACGGAAACTTGGCACAACGAGCGTTGAAAAATATGATTCCTGCCGATTGTCCTTACACAATTCGTGTGGTTTCAGAAGTTTTAGAATCTAACGGTTCGTCATCTATGGCGACGGTTTGTGCAGGAACATTATCATTGATGGATGCTGGAATCCAGATGATTAGACCAGTTTCTGGAATAGCAATGGGATTGATTACAGACGGCGATCGATATGCGGTTTTGTCTGATATTCTTGGTGATGAAGATCACTTGGGAGATATGGATTTCAAAGTAACCGGAACTTCAGAAGGAATTACGGCTTGCCAAATGGACATCAAAATTGACGGCTTGAAATATGAAATTATGGAAGCAGCACTTGCACAAGCACGTGACGGTCGTTTGCATATTCTTGGAAAACTAACCGAAGTTTTGGCACAACCAAAAGCAGATGTAAAGGCTTATGCTCCAAAAATTTTGATGCGAACCATTCCAGGAAACTTCATAGGAGCGTTGATTGGACCTGGTGGAAAAGTGATTCAAGAATTGCAAAAAGCAACGGGTTGTACTATCGTTATCAACGAAGAAAACGACATGGGAATTGTAGAAATTCTTGGAACAGATCCAGATGGAATTGCTGCCGTCTTGGCGAAAATAGAATCCATTACGTTCAAACCACAAATGGGCGAAGCCTATGAAGTAAAAGTAATCAAAATGTTGGATTTTGGTGCCGTCGTAGAGTATACAGCAGTACCCGGAAACGAGGTTTTGTTGCACGTGTCTGAATTGGCGTGGGAACGCACAGAAAACGTATCTGATGTGGTGAACATGGGCGATGTTTTTCAAGTGAAATACCTTGGACTTGACCCAAAAACTCGTAAGGAGAAAGTGTCGAGAAAAGCACTTTTGCCGCGACCTCCGAGAGAATCTTAGTAAGAATAATTTTTTTAGATATTAAACTCCCAAACTCTTTATTGAACTTGGGAGTTTTTTTTGATTGTTCTATTTTAAAAAAATTAGTATATTTGTTTAAATTCTTAAATTTACAATTATGACAATCGTAATCAAAAAAGGAACTACAAAAGAAGAAGTAGATAAGCTGCTATTAAAGTTGAAAAAAAAACCTATTGGATTAAGAAAATTTTTAGGCAAACCGATTTTAGACACAAAAGTAGATGCTGTTAAGTACCAAAAGCAATTAAGGAATGAATAAGGCTAATTATAAACTAGCCGATACAAATTTCTTGATAAATATTTCGCAGAACAACCCAATTGTTGACCCTTTTTTGGATATAAATATTTGCGTTTCTTTTGTCACTGAAATTGAGTTATTGGGTGTCTTTAGCATCAATAAAATGCAAAAAAGTAATGCGCAAAAGATGTTAAACTCTTGTTTTATAATTGAAATTAATTTGCAAATTAAGAAAATCGCCATAGACCTCAAAGAAAAGTATAAATTAAAACTGCCCGATGCCATAATTGCAGCAACAGCAATACATCTAGAACTTCCTTTCATTTCCTCTGACGCGGATTTTAAACCTATCAAAGAATTGGACTTGATTTTGTTGGAAAAGTAATTTGCAAATTTATTAATATTAGAACCTCCCAAATTTATTTAATTTTAAATTCGGGAGTTTTTTTTGCAATTGACGCAACCTTTTTTATATTTAACGACTACTTGATATGTGATAATCTTTATTAACAATTATGAAAACTATCAAATATATCTTAAGTATTGCAATAATTATTTCTTCACTTTCATGTAACAGAGAAAATGAAGTTATAGAAATTAAAAAGGCAATTCCTGTATTTGCTTCTGGATTATCATTTCAAAAATTAATCGATATACCAAGCAATTATTACGAAGATCAATCGGTTGGCTTTTTGGCAAATCGATCAAACAATAGTTTATATTTAAGCTGTAGATTTATTGATACACAACCTTCAGAGATTATTTATAAGATTGAAGCGAATAATCTATCACTAAAAACAAAAATCACAGCTTCTTCGGATTTTGTTACAAAAAGAAATTACATTTATAACAATCAACTTTATGTTTTTGGGGCTCAAAAATATACAATATATGATTTAGATTTAAATTTAAATCCTAATTCTATACTGTATCTTCCAAATGATTCATTTAGTCGATTTGGTTTTACTGCACAAAATGAAAGTGCTTATATCATTGGTGGCTTTCTTGGTGGGTCAGCTGCTGACCCAAATTATAATAGACAAATTTTTAAAATAAATATTAATTCGAGCACAACTTCAGTATTTGCAACGATGCCTACAAATAGAAATGGAGGAAGCTCTGAAATTGTAAATAATAAAATTTACACTTTTTTTGGCTACAAAACGAATTTTGATCCAGCAACTTCAAACAACTTACAATTACTAAATGATTTGCTAATTTTTGATATAAATACTGCTAATTTTCAAATGCTGCCTTTGCCTACCAATGTAAAAGTATCTTACACGGCCAAATATAACAACCTCATTTTTGTCGCAGGAAACAAAACTGCTGGAAACTTTGATTCGCCTGTAAATGGAAGTTTTTTTGGATATTTTAATATAGATACGAATATTATGACTGAAATTCCAATAACTGTAAGTAATGGTAGCTATACCTTTCCTTTTATATGTGAAATAGAAATAATGAATAATAAAATATATGCACTTGTAAAAAATTCTGCTTCTAATTATTCAATACAAGTGGCAAATCTTCAATAATATCAATTTGGATTTAGATAATTTAATAAATTCCTGCGTCAAGCAAAATCGACCAGCACAAGAAGCATTGTACAATTTGTACAGCAAAACGCTTTTTGTGCTAAGTCTTAAGTATTGCTCAAACGAAAAAGAAGCCGAAGATAATGTGCACAATGCGTTTATAGAAATTTTTACAAACATCAAAAAATTTGACAACAAAGGTTCGTTTGAAGGTTGGATGAAGCGCATCACAATCAACAAAGCCATCGATTCTTACAAAAAATCTTATAAGCTTGAGCAATTGCATGACGACTATCAAGACGAAGTTTTAGTAAATGATGATGATATAAAATGCTCACTCGACCAGCTGCTCAAAATCATTCAAGAATTGCCAAATCAATATCGATTGGTTTTTAATTTATATGAATTAGATGATTATTCTCATCGTCAAATTGCTACAATGCTATCAATATCAGAAAGCACATCAAAATCAAATTTGCATCGTGCCAAACAAATTTTAAAAGGCAAATTGTTGTCTAAAGTTGATGTTCATAAAACTTCAAAAAATGGAAAATAAAAAAGAAATTGGCAAGGCAATCAAAGCCCAACTTCAAATGTTGGATAGGTCTCTTGATTCAAACCTTTGGCAAAAAATTGCAGCAGATCTAGATCATAAAAAACGCAAAAAACGAATCATATTTTTTTTGTTAGTACCTTTTCTTATAATGTTTTTGTCTTATTTAAGTTATGATTTTTTTCATACTGATAACAAAGTTGGTTCAAAAAATGATTTAAAAAACAATAATTCAATGCCATCAAAAAAGAATGTTAGTATTCAAAAT
>JBDLWE010000049.1:0-7763 GCA_039804445.1 Bacteroidota bacterium
TTTCCGGATTTAGGAATTCCATCTATTAAAGCTAGAGTAGATTCCGGCGCTAAGACATCAGCGTTGCATGCTATCAATATCGCACCTTTTGTTCGAGATGAAACAAATTGGGTAAAATTTGACATCAATCCGATTCAGAATAATGTGAGAACAACCATCCATTGTGAAGCAAAATTGATAGATAAAAGAATTATTAAAAGTTCAAACGGTTTCAGAGAACAACGCTACGTTATTCAAACACAATTAAACCTAGGCGATCATAGTTGGGACATCGAATTAACTTTAACAAATCGTGACTCGATGGGTTTTAGAATGCTTTTAGGTAGAGAAGCTATGATGGGACGAGTTATCGTCGATCCCGAGGAACAATACTTATTAAAAGAACCCACAGAAGAATTTTTAACTGAATTATATAAAGGAGCTGTAAAAGAAAAATCAGGTCTTCATATTGGAGTTCTAGCAAGCAATCCAGAACTATACAGTAACAAACGAATAATGGAAGCGGGAGAAATGCGTGGCCATGAAATGCACTTTTTAAACATTAAAGAATGCTATATAAAATTGGATGCAAAAAAACCTGAAATACATTATCGTGGTGGTAAAATACTGAACCAATTCGATGCAATTATTCCAAGAATTAGACCAAGTGCTACATTTTATGGATGTGCTTTAACGCGGCAATTCGAGGCATTAAAAGTATTTTGTTTGAACTCTTCAAGTGCAATTACGCAATCAAGAGATAAATTGTATTCTTTACAATTATTACTCAATCATGGCGTAGACATTCCAACTACTGGTTTTGCTAATTCCCCTTTAGATACAGATGATTTAATTAAAATGGTGGGCGGACCTCCTTTAATTGTTAAACTATTAGAAGGAACACAAGGAAAAGGCGTTGTGTTGGCTGAAACCAAAAAAGCTGCCGAAAGTGTGATCAATGCTTTTAAGAGTTTGAATGCCAATATTTTGGTTCAAGAATTTATAAAGGAAGCCAACGGAAAAGACATAAGGTGCTTTGTGATTGACGGCAAGGTCGTGGCAGCAATTCAGCGCGAGGCATTGCCCGGCGAATTTAGGGCAAATATACATTTGGGTGGCATCGCATCTATTATAAAAATTACTGCCGAAGAAAAGAAAATTGCCATAAAAGCTGCAAAAGCCATGGATTTGAAAGTAGCTGGAGTAGATATTATTAGATCATCGAAAGGACCGCTATTGTTAGAGGTGAATTCGTCCCCTGGGCTTGAAGGCATAGAAGGCGCAACAAATTTAGATATTGCAGGCGAGATGATTCTGGCAATTGAAAAAAATTTTAAAACTCAGATAAAATAGTATGATTGTTAAACTAAAGTTTTTTATGGTAATGCTTGGTTGTCGTCCCAAGGGTAGATATACTGAGCAACACGATATTTTTTTTGGAATAGGAAGTGATTTAAAAGAATTACTACCCGAAATGAAAGCGTTTTGGCCAGAAGCCAAAGGAAAAATTCATATTGATGCGTGGAGAGAAGTTACTGTAGTAGATGGCTTTAGAATAAACATTATCGAAAAAAAATCAATTGATAATAGTAATATTACCACCGACGACAAACTATTTTTTTTGAATTTAGGTGGTTACAAACCGAATGAGTTTGAAGAATATCACTACAAAATTTTGACCGTTTCCCCTACTCTTTCTGCGGCTACCAAAACTGCAAAAGCAACTACTTTTTATCGACATTGCGGTTTTGAAGGTGCAACCTCACACATTGACGATAAATTTGGGATTGACGTTGACGATTTTTATAACGTTCAAGACATTCTTGACGAGCTAACAAAATCGAAATACAGTATTGAAATTAGTAAATCATCTGAAAATTTAGAAAACGATAAATTACATATTGGCTATGTACCGATTTCAAAATTATAGCAATAGATGGGTCGAAATAACGAACGAAACATCAAAAAACATAATGATAAATTGCACAAGTCTATTGCAAAATCTGAGTCTGCTGTTGCCGATAGGAAAAAGCAACTAAAAGAAATCATCAAAAAACACAACGCACAAAATGAATTATAAAAATATTGACATCTTAAAATCAAAAATTCAACTAATCATTGATGCTATTGCGTTAAAAAAGTATGACGAAGCCACAAGTTTGCACACAGAAACAAGCGAGTTGATAGACGAAATCATTGACCATCTTGATGACGATGCCGATTTGATTGAAGTTAGTAAATATCAGGTGTTGATAAATAAATTGTTTGAAGAAATAAGTCAATAACTAAGTTTTAGTTTTCTTGATTTTAGATTGTTTAATTTTAGATTTTTTCTTCTTATTGTTTACAATTTTTTTTTGAATAGCCACAATTTTTGAGACACTGTGATTGCCCGAAACAAAAAACCATTTAGTATAAACTGCCTTTCTATCTGCGAAAGCAAACGGAATGAGGTTTAATTTATTGTCTGAATCAAGTTTTCTCAAAAAATACAATATTGGCAGTCCCTTCTCTTCGTCTTTTTCAAAAACTCCAGCCAATACAAAATATGGCATCATGTCAACAGCCTTAACTCTTTCGACAGATTTATTCATGTCAAAATAGTCACGAAGCACCAAATTTATGTTTGTTATTTTATCCAATACCGTCTTTTATAAAACTGATTTAAATGCAAATATAGTAAAAACTGATTTAGCCATAAACAAAACCTGATACACGACCTACATAAATAAATTTTTAAATCGTATTTTTGTTTAAAATTTTACAATTTTGAAAAGAGTAGTTGTTGGTTTATCGGGTGGTGTCGATTCGAGCGTTGCGGCTTTTTTGTTAAAACAACAAGGCTACGACGTCATTGGACTTTTTATGAAAAACTGGCATGACGACACAGTTACAATTTCAAACGAATGTCCGTGGCTTGAAGATGCAAACGATGCACTTTTGGTTGCGCAAAAACTTGGAATACCTTTCCAAACCATCGATTTGAGTATACAATATAAAGAAAAAATTGTTGACTATATGTTTCGTGAATACGAAATGGGTCGCACACCAAACCCAGACGTACTTTGCAATCGCGAAATAAAATTTGATGTTTTTACTAAAATTGCACAATCTTTAGGTGCAGATTTTGTGGCAACAGGTCACTATTGCCAAAAATCTGAAATTAAAATCAATGGCAAACCAACATTTAAGCTTTTGGCTGGTGCAGATCAGAACAAAGACCAATCATACTTTTTGTGTCAACTCTCGCAAGAGCAACTTTCTACCGCACTGTTCCCCATTGGCCACCTTACAAAAGCTGAAGTTAGAAAAATTGCATTAGAAAATGACCTTGTAACTGCCGAAAAACGAGATTCACAAGGTCTTTGTTTTATAGGAAAAGTGCGGCTTCCAGAATTTTTGCAACAAAAACTTTTGCCCAAACAAGGCAATATTATCCAAATAGATAAGGGTCATGAAATTTTTTCGAGAAACGATGCAAAAGTAGATTTAGAAACTTTATCAACAAAAAAGCATTTCACACCCGAAATGGGAAAAATTGTAGGACTACACCAAGGTGCGCACTATTTTACCGTAGGACAACGCAAAGGTCTTAATGTTGGCGGTACTACCGAACCACTTTTTATAATCGGCACTGACGTGGTTTCAAATACCATTTATGTAGGTCTTGGTGCAAATCACCGTGGGCTTTTTCGCAAAGGACTATTTGTACAAAACCAAGAAGCACACTGGATTCGTCAAGATTTAAAACTCGAAATTGGGCAATCCATGCAAACAATGGCGCGCATTCGATATAGACAACCCTTGCAAAAAGCAACAATTTTTCAAGAAGTTAATAGGCTTTATATCATATTTGATGAGCCACAATCTGCCATAACCGAAGGACAATTTGTTGCATGGCATATTGATAATGAAGTTATTGGATCTGGTGTTATATCATAAATTTGATTTAAATATTAAATATTTTTTTGATTTTTTAGACACATTCGCTACTTTTACGTTGATATTTAGAATTTATGAAAAAAATTACTGTTCTAATTACAATATTAATTTCATATTTTGCATATTCTCAGCAAGATGCTTGGGTTTATTTTAATGCAAAACCAAATGCAACAGCTTTTTTTGCAAATCCACTTTCAGAACTCAGCCAACGAAGTCTTGATCGACGAACAGTCCAAAACATTGCGCTTGACAGTCGAGATGCGCCAATTCACCCACAATATATTGATCAAATTACTGCGTCAACAGGCATTACAGTAATGGCTAAATCAAAATGGCTTAATGCACTTCATATCCGCGGCAGCGCGCAGAATATAAATGCGTTAACCATAAATTCATTTGTAGATAATGTTCAATTTGCCAATTACGTCTTAAACCCAACCAGCAACAAAATTGCCCTGCAAAACAGCAATCTAGAAAACGAAGCAGAACAAAATTTAACAACAAGTTTCAATTACGGAAATTCAAATAATCAAATTTCAATGCTCAATGGGCATCTGCTGCATCAACACAATTTTACGGGCGCTGGCAAAATAATTGCTGTAATGGATTCTGGTTTTCCTGGTGTAAACACCACGCAACCTTTTGCCAGACTTCGCGACAGCAACAAAATTCTTGGTGGTTATGATTTCGTTCTACGCAATCAAAATTTTTATACAAGCAACTCACATGGCACCATGGTACTCGCAACCATGGGCGGATACACAGAGAATCAACTAGTTGGCACTGCGCCAGATGCATCATACTATTTGTTTATTACCGAAAATGCAACTACAGAAAACCCCATCGAAGAGTCGCTTTGGGTCGAAGCAGCTGAAGAAGCAGATCGCTTGGGCGTAGACATTATCAATACCTCGTTAGGCTATTTTGAATATGATAATCCTGCCTACAGCCATACATACAGTCGCATGAACGGCACAACCACTTTTATATCTCGAGGCGCAAACATTGCATTTACCCGCGGTATGATGGTTGTAGTATCTGCCGGAAACTCAGGAAATTCTGCAAACCCAAATATTGCAGCTCCCGCAGACGCCACAAATGTACTAACAGTTGGTGCCGTTGATGCAAATAAAAATTATGTCACTTTCAGTTCACGGGGCCCAAGTTTTGACGGCCGTACAAAGCCCGACGTCATGGCAAAAGGACTTGCGTCTACAGTGGCAACGCCCTCTGGAAATATCAGCACGGCAAGCGGCACGTCATTTTCGTCGCCAATCGTGGCAGGCATGGTCGCTTGCCTGTGGCAAGCGTTGCCAAACAAATCTGCAACACAAATCATGCAAATGATCAAACAGTCATCAGACAATTTCAGTACACCAAATGCCGATCTGGGGTTCGGAATTCCAGATTTTGCAAAAGCACTAAACAGCAGTTTGAATATTCAGAGCAGTACTGAAAGTCAATTTCGCGCATATCCAAATCCAACGACTTCAATTATAAATTTAGAAATTCAAATAATGTTAGAAAACACAGAAATAAAAATTTTTAATAATTTAGGTCAACTCATCATTCAAAAAAAATGCAATCAAAAAACTGAATCTATTTCTGTCGAAAACTTACCATCGGGCCTTTACACATACATCATAAATAATAACCAGCAAGGTAAATTTTTAAAACACTAAAAAATTTTGAAGCCAATCTTTGGGCGTTTTTTAAACCTGATTTCCCGCTGGCTTTTCCTATCTTTTGTGTTCAAAACAAAAAAAGGTTTTGAACACAAAAGGATATTCCATGACATCGGGGCTAGATTAAATCATAAGTCATCACTAATAATCGTATAGATTCATTTTTAAAACAAATTTCACTTGAACAAAATAACTACACTTTTCAACGTCAAATACCCAATCATTCAAGGCGGAATGATCTGGAATAGCGGCCACAAACTAGCATCAGCAGTGAGCAACAGCGGTGGCCTTGGTCTTATCGGAGCGGGCAGCATGTATCCAGAAATTCTGCGCGAAAACATTCAAAAATGCAAGCAAGCGACAAACAAACCGTTTGGCATAAACGTGCCACTACTCTACCCCAACATTGACGAAATCATGAAAATCATTATCGATGAGCAAATCAAAATCGTAAGCACCTCGGCAGGAAACCCCAAAACTTGGACAAAATTTTTGAAAGAACAAGGTTGTACTGTCATGCACGTTGTAAGCAGTTCTGCTTTTGCCAAAAAAGCAGAAGACGCAGGCGTAGATTGTGTAGTTGCCGAAGGCTTTGAAGCTGGTGGACATAATGGCCGAGAAGAAACAAGCACACTAACATTAATACCTATGGTACGAGCGACTATTTCTATTCCATTGGTGGCAGCAGGCGGTATTGCGACAGGTCGTGGTATGTTGGCCGCCATGGCACTTGGTGCAGATGGCATTCAAATTGGTTCACGTTTTGCGGCAAGTAAGGAGAGTTCTGCACACATAAACTTTAAAAAAGCCATTGTCGAAACCCCCGAAGGCGGCACGCAACTAACCCTTAAAGAATTAGCACCAGTTAGACTTATCAAAAATAAATTTTATCACGATTTGCAAAATCTATACCTAGCAAATCCAACGGTTGATGATCTGAAAAACTTATTGGGTCGTGCCCGTGCAAAACGCGGAATGTTTGAAGGAGATTTGGTTGAGGGCGAACTCGAAATTGGGCAAATATCAGGACTAATAAACGAAATTCTGCCTGTAAAAACAATTATCGGCAATATAATTTCAGAATTTGAAAACGCCCGTATTGAATTAAATTCTAATAATTTTCGGTTTTAAAATCAGATAAAGTGTTATAGAAATCAAATTTTAAATATCTATTTTGTATTAATACTTGGTCAACAGCACTGCAAGCGTGAGGGATGGTCGTTAAAATCCTGCCATTGCGAGGAACTAAGCAATCTTTTCACGAGATTGCTTAGTTCCTCGCAATGACATATTAAAACAGCAGCCCAGCTCGCTCCCAGCCATAGCGGGCACACGAAACGCCCAAAAAAAATGAAAATTTTGCGATGCGTTTTGTTGATTATACATTCTTTTTACAAACTAAAACAATTTTTTGATCATATAAATTTGTAGTAAAAAAGCAATATAAATCGCCACCATCTTTTATTTTCCATTTTTTACGAATATTTTCAACTGTTTCAGGAAAATTTCTAACCGTTATATTTGCATTTTTGTTTGATAATAAATTATTCATATTCAGTTTATTATAATCAAAATTTTGAATAATCTCAAAAGTGCGACCTGGAAAATTTATTAAAAAATTTGACGTGTAAAGATGCGAATTTTGGTGAAGTTTCATAATACCTAATTGCATCGCAACCTGGTCAAACGCGCCAGACTTCATAATTGCGGCATTGGGTTCAAACAAATATTTTTGAGGCAAACATGTGTTTGCAATTTGATTAGATTCTTTTAAAATAAATTCAAAATTCTGGATGTTATTTTCTAGAATATTAATCGCTTTGATGATTGTATGCCCAATAAAATCTTTTATTAAAATCCATAATAACTCTTTTACCTCGTTATTTACTGCAACAATATGAATTTGTGAAACAAAATTTAATTCTAATAAACCAGCCGAAATATCTAAAATAGGTGAGGTTTTTATTAAAATATTTTGTGATTTTGTAAAATAAAAATCCAAACTATCTACCACATTTGGCAAGCAATCTTTGAGCATAAAAACCTTGCCTTTTACATCATTTCGTCTCGAGGGATCAACGTAAATCCAAGAAAAAGCGTTTGTAGATTTTTCTAAAAACACATGACTATCACCACCAAAACATTCGATACCAACAG
>JBDLWE010000050.1:0-11327 GCA_039804445.1 Bacteroidota bacterium
TTACATTGTTAACTTTTTTCGCAACAACCTCACTACTCTTGGCCATCGCATTCCCCACAAAAGCCATCATCATAACGGCACTTAAAATTAATTTTTCATTTTTTATAAATTTTAAAAGTAAACAATTTGTTTCATTTACCCATCACAAAAGTGAAGAAAAAACAAAACGATTATTACTAACAATTTTATAAATTTAACTTTTATTTAACTTTTTTCGCATAGCAATATATCATAAATATTAAACGTGAGTTGGGCGTTTTTTTCTTCAGGTATGGCGATGACGTGTGTCAATTAAAGTGGTTTTTTACGGGTGTCAAAAATTGTGCTTGTTATAGCTTTGGTTTTAGTATTTACGTTTTGAATAAATAAAAGGATGAAAAACAAAAAACAAACATTTTAATATTAGATACTTTTCAATAACTAAATTTTGGATATTTAAATTTATTATTAATTAAGGTGTTTTCAGATTGCATGCCTATAAAAATAATTATTTAACTTCAGATCTAAATAAAAAAACCATTAATTAATAAACATCCACCACAAAAAATTTTGCAAGAGAGCATTGCGCTTTTTTTTTGATTTAGTCACCTCGACGAATTTTTTTTCATGAATAGCAAATCTAGATCTGCTTCAGAATATAACTTTGCGTTTTGAAATTTATTAATCTTTATTATTTTATTTGACAAGAATATTTCTGTTGCGCCAAAGACGGCGTCTTTGGTTTGCAGCTCTAATATAACCCCTGGTAAACCACCATAACCTAGCGGACCATGAGCATATGGCATTTCTGGGCAAAACCAAGCGATTATAGGGTGTACAAACGTCCCTGCGGCCGTTGTTACAACTTTTTCTGTTAATGCTTTATAACACAAATATCTATCGATAGTTTTTGATTCAGTTGTTATAATCCATTTTTTATTTATCTTATGATGAACAATATAATCGCCGATTGCGCGAGACGTTCCATATTTATACACAGTGTCATTTGACGTATAATAATTGCCTAAAAAACCAATTTTTACTGAACCCATTTTAGCGGCTTCGTCGTCAGAATATAATTTTTCTATTTTTGAAAATGATGACAATTTCGATGAGAATTTTAATTCAAATTCAAATTCTTTTATTATGCTGTAAAAATTTTTATTTATCGAAAGCATCATTTTATCAATAGGAATTTCCGGTGTTTCTGCAACTTTAACTTTGTATTTAATATTACCACTTGTTAATTGGGCGCTTGCAATATTGAAAGTGATAAATATTAGAATCAAGTAGATTGTTTTCATTAAATTATTTCTTTAAAAGCGCATAAAATTTTAATTTATGCGCTATTAATAAGTTGTTTTTATTTAACGGGGGTTGATTTGATACAATTACCATAAACTAAATCGCCATAAGCATCTGCAGTAGCATGGTCAGCACCAGTCGAGCGCGCGTAATTATAAGCTATATGGCAAACCATTTGGCAAGAATCTGAACATGTTTGCAAGTCAGTTTTTAATGGGAGTATGCCATTTTTGCCAAAAGAACTCCCCACAAAAGCCATCATCATAACGGCACTTAAAATTAAATTTTTCATTTTTTATAAATTTTAAAAGTAAACAATTTGTTTCATTTACCCATAACAAAAGTGCAAAAAAAAAATAAACGGTTATTACTAACAATTTCATAAATTTAACTTTTATTTAACTTTTTTCGCATAGCAATATATCATAAATATTAAACGTGAGTTGGGCGTTTTTATTAGTCAGAATTGCTATCTGTCAAGTTTCATAACATCGTAGAATAACTAAAAAACGATTGCAATATTTCTTTTTCTCGTTAAAATTTATTTTCGCTAAAAACCTCAAATCGTTAATCTATGATTCTCAAATTAAAAATCTTTTAAATCTTCGGTATCGTAACTGCTTCAAACTTGCCATCATAAATTTTGGTCGCAATAAACGAGCAACTTATATATTTGAGTTCAAGAATCATACCTGGCAAGTCGCCAATACAGCGTGGGCCGCCCGCGGGTTGCATGCTAGGCGCAAACCAAGCCTCGACGTCAAACAAAACGCCTTTGCTGTCCCAGTCTGAGAGGGCAGAGTAGTAGCCAACAGCTTTTTTGCAGGTTTTGCCCAAAATTGTTTTGGTTTCGTTTAAAATTTTCCATTGCAATTTATATTTTTTGACGTGGGCTGTTTTTTTTACTTTTTCAAAAAACGGCAAGCATGTTACTTCATCGGTTCCAAACTTTCTAAAAAAAATAAGTTCTGAAGATGCACACATTAAGTTTATATGGAAATCAACTTCAGAAATGGCGTCGTTCTCGATGGGTTGAAACTTCATTGCTTTGTCGTCATAAAACAAAGAAAAAACCATTTGCTCGTCGCTATTAGGGTTTTTGAAAGCGTCATAAACTTTGCTTTGTGCTTTGTCGGTAATTCGCATGCCGTAGTCTATTTTATGACTTTGGGCATTTGCACTGTATATATTTAGTACAATAATAAGCAGGAAGTTTTTTTTCATCGAGTTAGGGGGAGTTTTTGATTTGTATTGATTTTTAACAAAAGTAAATAGAATCAAATTATTGAGGTTTTTGTTACGCATCGTTTTCATGTTTATTCGTTTAAAAACCGATTATTACGTTAATTTTTTAAATAACTGGTTTTTTATTTAAAAATATTGATAAATGAATTTTTTCTGCGATTTATTCAAATAATTGGGCATAAAAAATGATTTGTTTTTTCTACAAATATTCATAAAATCTGTCAACGGTTTTTGAGCTTAAACTGTTGAGTTGAAATCCCGTTATTGCGAGGCACAAACAATATTTTCAAGAGATTGCTTTGTGCCTCGCATTGACAGATTGGGAGCGAAACTGCGGCGCACGCGCAATGCCCAAGTAATGTTTAAATTTTTTTTCAAAGTATTTTGAAATTATTTTGAAATTATTTTAATTCAAAAAAAAACCACAAAACATCTAAGTTTTTGTGGTTTTTGAAATCTGATTTAAAAGTATGTTTTAGTCTGCCCCGTCGGTTAAAGCGCGTTGCACAGCAAAATTACCACACTTTTTGCCGAGTACCATGCCTGCCTCACAATCGCTACGGTAATGTATACAGCCCATGAGTCTTGAAAGCGATGCCTGGTCGGCCATTGCTTGAAATTCTGCGGCTCTACTAGGAACAACATAACTCAAATAGGTTGCGGCAGCACCGCTAAATGTAGAATGTCCAGAAACATAAGAAGGAAAATTTGGCAAACCTGTCAACGTTTTTATGCTTGGGTCAACTTGTGATGGTCGCGGGTTGAAATACAGATATTTGGCATTCCAACAAGTTATTGCAGCATCCATCATCGACAGATTGAGCAGCGCAAGATTACGTGCCCATCTCACTTCGCTATATCGTTGATCTACAAATGCTTGTAGTGCAACGGCATTCCAGTGGCCTGCAGGGGTATAAGTTCCTACACCATCTGCCCAGAAACTAACAATTCGCATATTCTCGCGATTGTTGTTTGTGCCATAACTTTTTACTTCGGCAAGTTCTGCCTGAAATTGTGCCGAACTGGTGCTTGGTGGTGCTGGTGGCCTAACAGCTACAATGTTGGCGGGGGTCATCAAAAACGACCGAACGTTCCCAAAAAGTGGCAACATGGGTGGGCGAGGCGGTATGTCTTGAGACTTCCAAGGGATTTGACCGGTAGCAGCCATGTTTGTTTCTAGCGCAGCCCAAAGTGCTGGTGTTCCAATGGCAGCACCTGCTCCGTCACTTGCTGCTTTCGCAATGAATCTTGCGGCAATTTTGCGACCTAAAATTATGCCTGCATCGACGTCACTCCTCACGTTTGCACCACTTATGATTCTTGCCAATTTTTGTTCTTCGGCTTTTTGCTGAATATAAGCAATGTGGGTTGGGAACAGAAGTTTTAATAGTTCGACAGTTACGCCCTGCATTACACCATCTTCGGAAGGATATGATGGCAATGAGCTTTTTGGAATCATAACTTGCAAATTAGCATCAACAGTATATGGCGCAACACGATTATATAGTTTTTTGAAATGCCAAGCCGCAACAAGCGCATCATATTGTGCGGCGCTCACATAAGCATAAGCACGCGCAGCATACGGCGGATTCGAGAATGGAAAGTTTGGATTTGCAAACGGATTTGCTGCCGATGGTGTAGGATAAGTTCCGTCAGGATTTTGAAACGGTGGTCGGTTGTTTAGTGCGACAAGTGTCTGCATGATTTCGTTCCAACGCAAAATACCTCCAACGCTCCAATAGGCAACAATTTCTCGTTGCTCTGAAGTGATGTTTGCTTGATAACTTTTTATTTCGTTTACTTCTCTGGTAAACGCAGCATTTGTTGATGCTATTGGTGCATCGAGCGAAAATTCATCAGGTGCCGTTAGTACCAATGTGAGCCAATTTCCTGCTAAAGCATCAGCGTTTGCTGGATTTAATTGCGGATAGGTTTCGTTTCGCTCAACAATATCTTGGTTGCACGAAACAATTATCGCTAGAGCAACAATTATCATAAATTTGATTATATTTTTCATTGTTTTAACTGTTTGTTTTTTGTTTTTCTAACTTTAATCATATAAAATGCGCCACCATAAAAACTTGTCGATTGTCCTACGTTTCGTCCTGAAGTCACTTGGTTTGCACCAGCAATGAGCGCTAGTGCAGGCAGTTTTTTGAAAGTATATTTGAAGTTTGCACCAATACGAGTCATGTTCATGGTGTTGCTCGGAAACGGCATGTTGTTTTGAGTAATGTCAAAGGTTTCTCCGAGAGTATTCCAAGTATCAAGAACAGCTTCGGCAATTAAACGTTCTGTTCTGTAACCTAAACGAGCATTAAGGTTTATGGCATCTGGCATATCGACCATGTTGGTGTAATGCATTTTGGTTGTGTAGTAAGTTGTTCTGTCAATTTCAATATTATATCGTTTGTTATAAGCAAAAGATGCGGTAGCAAAAAGATTTTTATATTGAAAATCGCCCATTGCACGCACAGATGCTACTTGACTTTTTAATCCAATAGAAAGCGGTAAAAAATCGGCAACATAGTCTGTAACCGGAAATGAGTAACCACCAAACAAGTAAAAGGCTACTGTTTTGTTGCCAAATTGTTTTTCATATGGCATATATTTTAAGGTCATCGACAAATCTTGAAGTCCTTGTTGCCCAATCAATGTTCCTGCCGATGCTTTTGTGCTTACAAATGGTAATCCTACTATTGCATTAAGTTTTTTTGAAATTCCGTAATTAAAATTTACCGCCGTTCGCATGGTTGATACCGTTCCGAAGTTCAAATTTTCTCGTTTGAAAGTGCCTTCCCAATAATCTTTCCAACCGCTACTTTCGTAAACAATTCCTGAACAAAGATAACCTTTGCCCATCATTACGCCATCAACTTCGGTTTGAGCCATAGCGATAGCTGCCGTCAAAAAAAGACAGTATTGTATAATTTTTTTCATTTTAAATTTTTAGATAAATAGAATTTTCAAATGCAATCTATTGCAAATGAATTGTTGAAATCACTTTACAGATTTCAAAATCAAAATATTCCGATGTAAAATACAGTTGACACTATAAGCGGTCTAACTATGAAAAAAAACCACAGTTCGCTCAACAAAACATCACATCGGAATATTTATTTCTTTAACAAAAAGAACAATTATGCTAAAGAGTTTTCGGGCGGTGCCGTTTCTTTTAATAAATAACCACAACAAGTATTGTGGGCAAGTTCGTTACAAATGCAAGCGGTTATTGCATCGTGATCGAAACTAAAATTGTTCTTAAATTCAATAGGGTTTGCAAAATCTTTATCAAAAATTTTAAAAATTTTGCCTAAGTCTTTTTTCAATGGGTTTGAACTAAACGCAGCATCACGTTCAATAATATTAGAAAATTTCGCAACAGTTTGAGACAAATTATTATTTGGTAAATACTTTAATACCAACCTATTGTTGATAATTTGTTTTGTAAAAACAAAATAAATTCTATTGTTAATTTCTATATTCTGATTCACAATTTCAACTTCAGTATCATCGACAAACGTGTAAACAGATGCATTGAACGATATGGTTTGATAGTCTGTTTGTCTCGATTTTTCAATGTTTTTGCGCCAAGCCAACTCTTTATTTTCTTGAATGTGCAATAAGCAGACCAATATATTGTTTACAAAAACAACCAACAACAAAACAATTGCCATGGCAAATGACAATTTTTTTATAACGTTTTGATATGTAGTTGATGCTTTTATGATTATATGTTTTTTAGTTTTTTATTTCAAAAATAATACTTTCAAATGGTTGTAATGTCTTGTCAATAGATGCTTTTGGCAAATTATTAAGTAATATTTTTGCATTTGACAAATCAATTGTTGTTGCAAATGTGGCTTTATTTTTTGTAAAATTCATCAAAACCACAATTTTATTTTTTTCTAATGTTCTGGTATAAGCAACAACAGATTTGTTATTGGCATCTAGCATTTCAAGATTTCCGTAAACAAACACGAGGTTTTCTTTCCTGATTTTAGTAAGTTTTTTTAGATAATTCAATACAGAATTTGGGTCTTTTTCACTTTCTAAAACATTGACTGTCTTATAGTTCTGATTTATGGTCAACCATGGTTTTGACTTTGTAAAACCAGCATTGTTGGCCGAATTCCATTGCATTGGCGTTCTGCTATTGTCACGACTTAATTCAGCTTGCATCGCTAGATATTCGTCGGCTTTTGCTTGACTTTCTCGAAGTGCCAGATTATATCTGTTTTTGGTTTGCAAATCATTATAGTCCGACACGTTTTTGAACCTAATATTGGTCATGCCTATTTCGTCGCCGTTATAAATATAAGGTGTTGCACGCTGCGTTAACAAAAATGTGTATAGTGTTTTGGCACTCACAATTCTAAATTCTGCAGAGTCATTTCCGTATCGAGAAACCGCACGACTTTGGTCATGATTAGTAAAATACACCGTATTCCAACCCGTAGACTCCATTTTTTTGTCCCATTTAGAAACTATTTGTTTAAGGCCTTTTACATTATTTCTCCCCACGACATAATCGCCTTTGTCAAACTCGTTTCGTCCCCAAATGTTCGAAATTTCGTCATGATAAAGTGTATTTAACTCATTTCTGTCGCTAGCCACATAGTCCATAACTTTAGAAAACGGAATCACGCCACCTTCGCCAACCGTATAAACGGCTGCATATTTGCTCAAAACCTTTTCGTTCATTTCTTGCAAATAAGTGTGAACTTTGGGGTCGGCACCATAGTATCTCACAAATTGTTCGTTTGTAAAAGCCATGGGCATTGTTGACCAAGTCGTGTCTTTTGCCATAAACGGAAAAGCATCTAACCTAAATCCTGCAACGCCTTTGTCGAGCCAAAATTTCATAATGTCATATATTTCTTGGCGCAAAACAGGGTTTTCCCAGTTCAAATCTGGCTGTTTTCTACTAAAATAATGCAGGTAATAACTGTTCGTAGCCTTGTTAAATCTCCACGCATCGGCATTTTCGTCAAAAAGACTATACCTTTTCGGGGGCGTTCCTTTTTCGGCAGGCCACCAATGGTAGTAGCTGTAATATTTATTTTCCCTAGATTGTGCCGCTTCTACAAACCATTTATGCTCGTCTGAGCTATGATTTATGACCAAATCCATAATCAACTTAATTTTACGTTTTTTAAGGCCAGCCATCATTTCATCAAAATCTGACATTGTGCCCATTTCGGTCATAATCGCCCGATAGTCAGAAATGTCGTAACCATTGTCATCGTTGGGCGAAGCACAAATTGGGTTTAGCCAAATTGCATCAATTCCAAGACTACCTAAATAATCCAACCGTGCAGAAATGCCCTTTAAATCACCAACACCATCATTGTCAGAATCTTGAAAACTTCGTGGATAGAGCTGATAGATTACGGCTTCTTTCCACCATTTTCGATCTATCACGACAGAATTTTTAGCTGCGCTATCACTTTTTTTGCACGACAGTATCATTGCAAATAGCAACAAAAACTTATAAAAACTATTTAATCCAATACCTTTCATTTCAATTTAATTTGGGCGTTCCCCGCGCCCGCTAAGGCGGGGAGCGGGTCGGGCTATCGCTCTCAATCTTTTTTTTGAAATGTTCGTGACCTCACATTTCAAAAAAAAGGATTTCCGCTATCGCCCTAACGCTTGTGCAACTTTCAAAAAAACAATAAACCCAAATTACGCCTGAAAAAATAATATTAATCAAAATCTCGATTAATTGCAACAACTTTGCGCGCTCTGGAACCTCTGCCGATAATATAATCTGTATTCCGTAATTATGGATAAACAGCAATTTTTTACTAAAATCCGAAATATTTTTCTTTTACAAATTTAATTACAAAAAACTTTAAAAAATTTGCACCGAAAACGTTTTCGATTTTCTATTAATGCCTTTTAACTGTTTGTTCTTAATAATATCAATTTAATGTAATAAGTTTGAACAAATATAAACCCAAAAATGAAAACATATTTTTCAATACTAATAATTCTATGCGGCATCTGTTCATTTGCGCAAGCAAAATCCGACGAATGGACTTTGACGGCCAACTCACGACAGAACTATTTTGGCGTAACAATGGCAAATGGGCAAATAGGCATTGTGACCAACGACACGCCGCTGACAACCAAAGAAGTCATTCTAAACGGGGTTTACGAGGCAAGTCCCGAAAACGGAATTAGTAGAATTGTGCGTGGAATCGAGTTTTTGAATCTCCGAATTTCTATTGATAAGCACGAAATAAAGTCTGATAATATCTCGAATTGGTTTCAATCGGTGTCGATGAAAAGCGGCATAAGCACCACTAGTTTTGATTTTAAAGATTTGGCAAAAATTGATTATTCTATTTTGGCTAATCGCGCAAATCCTTTTTCGGCCATGGCAATTGTCGAGATTGTACCCGTGAAAGATATCGATATAGTGGTCAATAACTACATGACAGTACCCGACGAATTGCGCGATGCAATGTCAGATTTCAGAATCTTGAAAGACAATCAATATTTGATGCCCGTTTTTGGAACCGTTGCCAAAACACTTCGCGGCAAATATACTGTCGCAGCATCGACCACTTTTTTGTTTGACGGGACACCAGAAACACTCACAAAAACTGGCAGTGAAGTTGGGTTTTCTAAAAAACTTTTGAAAGGTCAAAAATATCGTTTTGCCGTTGCAGGTGGCATTTGCACTAGTAAAGACGTGACAGACCCGTTAAACGAGTCTGAACGCCAACCCATTTTTGCCTTGCAAGAGGGCATCGACAAAATGGTAGCACGGCACAAAAAAGCGTGGGCAGAATTGTGGGCAAGTGGCGATATCGTTATCGAGGGCGATCTCGATGCACAACAACGCGTCAGGTTTGCACTCTATAATCTATATAGTTTTGGTCGTGCCGAAACCCGCCAAAGCATTGCGCCAATGGGACTTTCGGCACAAGGATACAACGGACACATTTTTTGGGATGCCGAACTTTGGATGTATCCGCCGTTGTTGGTCTTGCAGCCCGAAATCGCAAAATCGTGCCTAGATTACAGGTCAGACCGATTGCAAAAAGCAAAACAAAAAGCTGCAATTTATGGATACAAAGGAGCAATGTTTCCATGGGAGTCCGACGATACTGGCGAAGAAGCCACGCCAACTTGGGCTTTGACAGGTATTTTCGAACAGCATATTACCAGCGACGTCGCCATTGCGTTTTGGAACTATTATACAATGACACAAGACAAATCATGGCTCCGACAAGAATATAAAGTCTTGAAAGAAACCGCCGATTTTTGGGTTAGTCGCGTCGTGAAAAACGATGATGGCAGCTATTCTATTTTGAATGTGGTTGGTGCCGACGAATATGCGCAACATGTTGACGATAATGCTTTTACAAACGCATCGGCGATAGAAGCCATTAAAAACACAATAAAGGCAGCCACTATTTTGGGCGAAACCGTAAACCCAAAATGGGTAGAGGTAAGCAACAAAATTGTTTTGCATTCCAAAAACGGCATAACACAAAATTATAAAGGATATGACGGTCAAATGATAAAACAGTCTGACGTAAGTTTGTTGGCGTATCCGTTGCACATTATTACCGATAAAAGTCAAATCGAAAAAGACCTTAATTACTATGCCGAAAAAATAGACCCAAAGGATGGTCCAGCCATGGCACACGGAATTTTGTCGGTGCTTTATGCCAGATTAGGCAATGCCGAAAAGGCTTATGACAGTTTTGTAAAAGCCTATTTGCCAAACAGTCGCCCACCTTTTGGCGTTTTTTCTGAATCGGCAAACAGCAACAATCCATATTTTGCAACAGGCGCAGGCGCAATGTTGCAGGCAGTAATTTATGGTTTTGGCGGAGTTGAACAAACAGATACAGGGCTAAAGTTTAACAAAGGAATTTTGCCCAAGCAATGGAAATCTTTAAAAATTATTGGGCTAGGTGTTGATGAAAGAACAATTTTGGTAAAGTAACATTCAAAATTTTTGATTTTTGAATAATGATAAGCGATGTCAGATTTTTGGCAAACATAAATAAATCATTAATCTACATTCGTTAATCTAAAATCAATAATCAATTTGTTTAATCTTTTTAAAAAATCTTCAAACAATTCTTATGAAAAATCATTGTTATTGAATTTTTCCGACTTTTTTTTCACAATTGACATTAAAAAGACCTTAAAAAAACATAAAATTCTTTTTTTTAGGTCTTTTTTTTGCAATAAAGTGATTTCAAAAAATGGATAAACCCCAAATCGAAAACGTTTTCGGTCGTACGAAAACGTTTTCGTGACGTTAAAATCTTAAACTTACCTTAATATTCATTTATCTTTGTAGATAACAAAATGAACAATTATTAACCAAATTAATTATTATTTATGAAAAATAGTTTACACAAGAAGTGGTTACTGTTTTTATCATTGATTTTCTCAGGTGTTATAATGGCGCAAGAGATATCGGGAACGGTGACAGACGGACAAAACCCAATTAGTGGTGCGAACGTTTCTGTAAAAGGAACAAAAAATGCAACAGGAACAGATTTTGACGGAAAATTTACTTTAAAAAATGTTAGTTCAAGTGCGGTACTTGTAGTAAGTTTTATTGGTAAAAAATCTCAGGAAATTGCGGTTAATGGTCGTAGTAATGTGGACGTAACTTTGGCAGAAGACGCGGCAGATTTGAGAGAGATAGTGGTAATTGGGTACGGTACCGTTAAGAAAAAAGATGCTACCGGAGCAATTGAAACTTTAAGCAGCAAAAAATTTGACAATATTGCTGCTTCGAATCCAGCCGAAATTCTTCG
>JBDLWE010000051.1:0-10711 GCA_039804445.1 Bacteroidota bacterium
AGCCATTGATTTCAAAAATTTTCAAATTGCAACTATTCTCAGCATTGCACAAAAAAAAGAACTTCAAATCGATGGTAAAATTAATGGAAACGCAATTGTTAAAAATATATTTCAATCACCGCTACTCACTTCCGATATTAAAGTTGACGATTTTACTTTCAAAAATTCGCCCGTTGGCAATTTAGACATACAAGTTCAGAACACTGTGCCAAATATCTACAACGCCAATATCAAACTTTCAGGTCAAGAAAACGATGTGTTATTATCAGGAAATTTCAAAAGTGATTCTAGTACTTTAGACATGATTCTAGACATAAACAAATTGAATTTTATAAGTTTAGAAGGATTTACTACCGGTAACATAAAAGAAAGTGCTGGTTTTCTGTCAGGCAAAATCAACATCAATGGCAAAGCATCAAAACCTGAAGTTATTGGTTATTTAAAGTTTAATGAAGTTGCTTTTAGAGCAACAAAACTCAACGCAAAATTCCAATCAATAAACGACAAAATCGTTTTTTCAACAAATAAAATCACGTTTGATAAATTTAAAATTAAAGACCAAAAAAATAACGATTTGGTTATTGACGGCAATATAAATAGCAGCGATTTCAGCAACCTTGGTTTTGATCTAACCATTGATGCCGTGAATTTTAACGCCATCAATTCTCAAGAAAAAGACAACAATCAGTTTTATGGCAATCTTTTTTTAGACAATCATCTAAACATAAAAGGAACAATAAATAGCCCACATGTCGATGGAAATATCAAAATAAACAAAGACACCAAATTCACCATTGTGCTGCCGCAAGACGACCCTTCAATCGCTGATCGCGAGGGCATTATAGAATTTATAGACCAAGACAATCCAAAGCTAAACGGCAACATTTCTGTCGAAAAAAACCTTAGCCAGTCAGAAATTAAGGGCATAAACGCATCAGTAAACATCGAAATTGATAAAGATGCAGAACTCTCATTGGTAATAGACAAGGCCAACGGCGATTTTCTGAAACTCAAAGGACAAGCCATGCTAAACGGTGGCATCGACCAGTCGGGCAAAACCACTTTAACTGGCAGATATGACTTGAACGAAGGCAGTTATGAAATGAGTTTTAACTTCATCAAACGAAAATTCGACATCAAAAAAGGCAGCTATTTGCAGTGGACAGGCGAACCAACCACCGCCGATGTCAACATTACCGCAGTCTATAAACTCGAGACTGCCCCCATCGATTTATTAAACGACCAACTTGGCATTTTGAGCGCCGAAACCCGCAACACCTACAAACAGCGCATACCGTTCAATACCGAACTAAAAATGAAAGGCGAATTGTTAAAACCAATCATCAGTTTTGACATCGTTTTGCCCGAAGGAAACAACGCGGTTTCTGCCGAAATTATCAACGCCACACAAGCCAAACTGACCCAACTTCGGCAAGAGCCCGACGAGCTCAACAAACAAGTTTTTGCGCTACTGTTGCTCAACCGATTTACTGGACAAAACCCCTTTGCGAGCGAAAGTGGTGGCACAACCGCACAAGGTCTTGCACGAGAATGCGCCAGCAAAATCTTGTCGCAACAACTCAACAATTTGGCTGGCGACCTCATCAAAGGTGTCGAAATCGACTTCAATTTGGTAGCCACAGAAGACTATACAACAGGCCAAAAACAAAACCGAACCGATTTGAATGTTGGCCTATCAAAAAAACTACTAAACGACCGATTAAAAATCACCGTAGGTAGCAATTTTGGCCTCGAAGGCCCCAAGCAAGAAAACGAAAATCAAAGCACCATAGCAGGCGATTTGGCCGCAGACTACCAGCTCACCAAAGACGGCCGATACAAAGTGCGCGCCTACCGCAAAAACAAATTTCAGGTTGCGCTACAAGGCCAAGTTGTCGAGACCGGCGTCGGATTTATCATCACAATTGATTATAATAAATTTAAAGAATTGTTTCAAAAATCAAAAAAATAAATAATCAAAAAAACCAAAAAACTTTTCAAAATTTGGGCGTTTCCTCGTCAAAAAAAGACGAGGCCGGGCTTTCCGCTTCAATCTTTTTGGTTTCGTCTCGTCTTTCGGGACGAGACGAAACCAAAAAGGATTTTCGCTTTAATCCCTAACGCAATATCACTCTAGCCAAAACATTTTAGTTTAATGAAAAAGATTTTATACATACTAACAATCATTTTTTTTGCAACTTCTTGCAGCAACACCAAATATTTGCCACAAGGCGAACTGCTATACGTTGGCGGAAAAGTAAAAATTCAAAACGACTCATTATCCAAAAAAGAACGAAAAAATTTAGCCGCACAGCTCAACAATTTAATTCGCCCAAAACCCAACTCCAGTATTCTTGGGCTTAAACCAAAACTAACCATATACAATTGGGCAGGAAAAGTAACCAAAGAAAAAGGGTTTTGGCATTGGCTCAAATTCAAAGTTGGTGAACCACCAGTCATATTTTCAACAGTAGACTTGGATTATAACAAAGCACTGCTTCAAAATTTTGTCGAAAACAATGGCTATTTCAATGCAATTTCCAAAGCAGACAGCACCCAAAAAGCCAAAAAAGTAAAAGCCGAATATGTAGTAAACCCCAAAAAACAGTACAAAATAAAATCGGTTACTTTCCCGCGTGATTCATCGGCAGTAGCAATTGCCGTTGCAACAACGCAAGACAAGACGCTGCTTGCCATAGGAAACCCTTATTCGTTAGAAACCATCAAAACCGAACGAAACCGAATTGATGCACGGCTCAAAGAAAGTGGTTACTTTTTTTTTAATCCAGATTATCTAAAAATTCAAGTCGATACGACAGTTGGTTACAAACAGGTAGATTTGATTGTAAAAATTAAAGCAGAAACACCTCAAAAAGCAAAAACAGTTTATAAAATTAACAAAATTTCGATCTATCCAAATTTTTCATTAGGGCAAGACAGCATTTTACAATCTGCAAAGAAATATAACGATTTTAAAATCTATGACAATCAAAACACCTTTAATCCCAGAATTTTTGACCGAACTCTATATTTCAAAAGTGGCGATTTATACAACAGAACCAACCATAATTTGTCTTTAAATAGACTTGTAAATTTGGGCGTTTTCAAGTTTGTAAAAAATCAATTCAAGGTTTCAGGTTCCATACCAAATAACCTTGATGCCTACTATTATTTAACACCTTTTACCCGAAAATCCATTCGTGTCGAAGTGCTTGCCAAAACAAACTCGGCGAACTATACTGGCACAGAACTAAACATAAACTGGAGCAACAGAAATACTTATCGTGGCGCAGAACTTTTGACCATTTCGGCATTCGCTGGATATGAAGTTCAAATTTCTGGAGAGAATAATGGATTTAATGTTTATCGTTTAGGTACCGAAGCCAATTTGCTTTGGCCGCGAATTGTAGCACCTTTCAAATTTACTTCGTCTAGCGGTTTTGTACCTCGAACCAAGGCAACACTTGGCTATGAGTATCAAAACAGAACACAACTGTATTCACTTCAAACTTTCAAAGCATCGTTCGGATATCTCTGGAAAGAAAACGAGCGAAAAGACCATGAACTAAACATTTCTGAAATAACTTTTGCAAGCCCATCAAACGTAACCGATTTGTATAATTCTAAAATTTTAACAAATCCAGCACTCCAAAAAGTAATTGATAAGCAACTCATTTTCGGACCTACCTATGCATTTACCTATTCTGACATGATGCAAAAAAACAAAAAACACACCATTTATAACCGAGCGAGCGCAGATTTTTCGGCAAATTTGACAGGTCTATTTACGGGTGCTAACCAAAAAAATGGTAAAACAAAAGAAATTTTTGGCGTACCATTTTCTCAATTCATTAAATTAGAAAACGAGTTTAAACACTATTTAAAACTATCCGAAAAATCGTTAATCGCTAGCCGACTGATTACCGGAGTTGGTTTTGCATACGGAAATTCTACTGAACTGCCATTTATAAAACAATTTTTTAATGGAGGTACCAACAGTTTACGTGCCTTTCGAGCCCGGTCTATTGGGCCAGGTGGGTTTAAAGAAACAACTGTAAATGTTTTTTTGCCTGATCAATCTGGCGATCTAAAACTAGAATTGTCTACAGAATATAGAGCTAATATTTACAAATTTATTAATGGTGCCGTTTTTTTAGATGCTGGAAATATTTGGTTGCTCAATGAAAATATAAATAAACCAAATTCAAAATTCTCAAAAAATTTTTTGAACCAAGTTGCCATTGGCACGGGCGTCGGTCTTCGATTTGATTTCTCATTTTTAGTGTTGAGAACAGATTTGGCTTTCCCAATTAGGCAGCCATATCAACAAGACGGACAATGTTGGGTTGCCAATAAAATTTCTTTTGAAAGCGGTGCGTGGCGCAACGAAAACCTAGTATTTAATCTTGCAATTGGCTATCCGTTTTAAACCACTTCAATATATCGAAATCAAAACACATCTAAAAAAAATAGAAATCATGTCAAAAGAAGAAAACTTAAACGCTAACATTCTGAAAGTCACCAATACTATAAGAAATGAATTTCCTGAACTACTAAAGTTTTTGAACGAAATGCCCGAGACAATTCCTGCGGTTGAATCGCCCGAAATAAATATTCAGGTGCTAGAAAATTACTACGAATCGCTTCGGACAATACTTCGCAGATATGCTCCGGATCACGGTTTTTTAAAATAGAAATAACTGTATTTGATGCTCTTAATATGTAAATTTTGATTATTTCTATAAAAATTTTGTAACAATAGCACGTTCAAACAAAACGATATTTGTGTTGTACTGAAAATTAATTCATACATAAAACTAATAACCATGAACACACACGATTTGAAAGGCGAATGGGACATTGTAAAAGGTAAACTCAAACAAAAATTTGCCGACCTCACCGATGACGACCTTATGTATGCCGAAGGCAAAAAAGACGAAATGATGGGAAGACTCGAAAAAAAATTGGGAAAAACCAAAGAAGAGTTCAAAGAAATGATAAACAAACTATAATTTAAAATTTAAAAACATGAAAAAATTAATTTTAATGCTAGCTGTGGTTTCTGCAACAATTTTTGCATCTTGTAAAAGCAATTCCGAAAAAGAAGAAGATGCCGTTCAAAAAGTAGAAAACGCTAACGAAAATTTAGACGAAGTACAATCTGAAGTTCAGAACGACCAAATTGCGAAAGCAAACGACGCCGAATGGCAGACCTACAAGTCTGATGCAAACATGGCAATTGCCGAAAACGAAACAAGAATCGCCGAATTGCAAACAGCTATAAACAAGCCTGGTAACAATTTTGATGCTGCGTACAAAAGAAATATTACAAGTTTGGTCGACAAAAATGCCGCCTTAAAACGCCGAATTTCAGACTATGAAAACAATCAAACCGATTGGGAAACTTTCAAGCGAGAATTCGATTCAGACATGCAGAGTTTCGGAAAAGCATTCAAAGATTTGACTGTTAACAACAAAAAATAAAAACAAAATTCAATTTGGAAGCGAGACTTAGTTCTCGCTTTTTTTTGTTTCAAAAAATATTAAACCCACATTACACATCAGGAATCGTCTGGAAACAAAATTTTTCAAAAAAGGCAGGCGTGCTCGGTAATTTTTGAATGAAGGCATATATTATTTTTCAATATTCAAAAAATGAGTTCGTGCGTGAATACGCCGTGGCGAATAAAGTTGAGTAGATTGCAAATGCGTAATCTGGGCTAAAAGACAAATTAGCTATAAAAAACTTATCAACGAAAACGTTTTCATTTTAATAAATCAACAAATTAGTAAATTTATAAGATTTTTTAAAGATATAAATTATTATTTTCGCAATTCAATAAAGCTTTAATGAGTAAAACCATAAAAAAAATAGGTGTTTTAACATCCGGCGGAGATTCTCCTGGTATGAATGCCGCTATACGGTCAGTAGTTCGAACCTGCGCTTACCATAACATAGAATGCATCGGGATTTATCGTGGTTATCAAGGCATGATCGAAGGCGATTTCAAAGAAATGGGCCCACGGTCTGTAAACAATATAATAAACAAAGGCGGAACAATCTTAAAATCTGCACGGTCAAAAGAGTTTATGACCACAGATGGTCGTAAAAAAGCTTTTGAAAATTTACAAAAATTTGGTATTGAAGCTCTTGTAGTCATTGGTGGCGATGGTAGTTTCACGGGTGCCGAAGTTTTTAACTCAGAATTTAATTTTCCCCTAATGGGAATTCCAGGCACTATCGACAACGATATTTTTGGCACGAGCCACACCCTTGGCTATGACACAGCCCTAAATACGGTTGTCGAAGCCATAGATAAAATAAGAGATACAGCCAGCTCGCACAACCGACTTTTTTTTGTAGAAGTAATGGGTAGAGATGCAGGTCATATAGCCCTTAACGCAGGAATTGGAGCAGGTGCCGAAGAAATTTTGATTCCCGAAGAAGATCTTGGACTTGATCGCCTTTTAGAATCACTTCGCAAAAGCAAGGCTTCGGGCAAATCATCAAGTATAGTCATGGTTGCAGAAGGTGACAAAATGGGCAAAAATGTTTTTGAACTCAAAGACTATGTCGAAGAGCACCTTCCTGAGTACGACGTTCGTGTCTCTGTGCTCGGTCACATGCAGCGCGGTGGCGCACCAAGTTGCTACGACCGCGTGCTAGCAAGCCGATTGGGCGTAAAAGCCGTAGAATCTTTGCTTGAAGGCAAGACCAATTTTATGGTTGGCATTTTGCAAGACCAAGTGGCGTTAACCCCGCTAGAACAAGCCATAAAAGGAAAATATCCTATTGATCGTGAACTATTGCGCGTGTCTGATATCATGTCTACTTAAAATGTCTTGGGCTTTATGCCTTAGGCAATATGCTAAAGATTAATAAAATTAAATAATTCATAAATAACCAGCACAAAGCATAATGCTTTTTGCTTAAAGCATTCAAAAATGTCAAAAATAAAATTAGGAATAAACGGTTTTGGTCGCATTGGTCGCATCGTTTTTAGAGAAACTTTCAATCGTGATAATGTAGACGTTGTTGCCATCAACGATTTGCTAGACGTAGATCATTTGGCATATCTCTTAAAGTACGATTCAGTTCACGGCCGTTTCAACGGAACGGTAGATGTGCGTGACGGCAAACTGTTTGTAAACGACAAGCACATTCGCGTCACAGCCGAAAAAGATCCTGTAAACCTAAAGTGGAACGAAGTCGAAGTCGACGTAGTTGCTGAATGTACGGGTTTTTTCACAACTATCGAAACCGCAAAAGCGCACATTACTGGTGGTGCCAAAAAAGTAATTATTTCTGCACCGTCTGCCGATGCACCCATGTTTGTAATGGGCGTAAACCACACACAAGCCAAGGTCACAGATACCGTGGTTTCAAACGCATCATGCACCACAAACTGCCTTGCACCACTTGCAAAAGTCATCAACGATAATTTCGAAATCGTCGAAGGACTCATGACCACAGTGCACGCCTCTACCTCTACCCAAATGGTGGCCGATGGCCCGTCACGCAAAGATTGGCGAGGTGGTCGTGCCGCATCAGTTAACATCATTCCATCGTCTACAGGTGCCGCAAAAGCAGTAGGTCAAGTAATTCCAGCATTAAACGGAAAACTTACAGGAATGTCAATGCGAGTGCCAACAGTAGACGTTTCTGTAGTAGATTTGACCGTAAAAGTAGCCAAAGAAACCAGCTATGACGAGATTATGGCAGTTTTGAAAAAAGCATCAGAAACCGACATGAAAGGCATTTTAGGTTACACCGAAGATCTAGTTGTTTCACAAGATTTTGTGTCAGACACGCGCACGTCAATCGTAGATGCAAAAGCAGGAATCGGGCTGAACAGCACCTTTTTCAAAATCGTTTCGTGGTATGACAACGAGTACGGATATTCATCAAAACTGATAGATTTGGCAGTGCATATTGCTAATCTAAAATAAATTTTTATATTAACAAAATCTCATTAATTTCAATAGTTAATGAGATTTTTTTGTCAAAAGCTAATCCCGCTTTCATTCCAAATCTTTTCTCAAATTCTATTTTTTGTATGGCCACAAACGAGCTTCCGTCGGTCGCTGTTTGTAACCAACAAAAAATAAGATTTTCTCAAAAAGGATTCTTCCTTCACCCAAGCCTGAAAGTGCGAACTGGCGAAGCATTCGTGGCTACAGAAATCGTTGCAAAAAAAATACTATATTAGCCAAAAAATATTTTTCAGAGATTGTAAACCATATTATTAAAAATCCTTATTTTCAAATTTCAATTTTAAAAATTGTCTCGTAACGTCGGTTACCTCGCGTTTAAAATTTTAATTCGTAATTCATAATTTAAAGAAATGAAACTACTTGTAGATAGCGGCTCGACCAAAGCCGATTGGATATCGATTGACGATGCCGGAAAAGTACTTTTTACCACACAAACGCTTGGATTAAATCCCGAAGTGCTCGAAGAAAACGAAATAGTAAATCGATTGAACGAAAAATTTGATATTTCGCATAATCGACCAAATGTTTCGCATCTATATTTTTATGGTGCAGGTTGTGGCACTGACAGAATGAAAATTTTTTTGACAAAAGTGTTCAAAGAATACTTCCCAAATGCGGTGGTTGTCGTACACGAAGATACATATGCGGCTGTTTATGCAACAACCCCAAAAAACGAAAAAGCAATAGTTTGTATACTTGGTACCGGATCGAACTGTAGCTATTTTGATGGTGCGGTTTTGCACCAGAAAGTACAATCTTTGGGATACATTGCCATGGACGATTGTTCTGGAAACCAGTTTGGTCGTCATCTTTTGCGTGGATATTATTTTAACAAAATGCCCGCAAAAATGGCAACAGCTTTTGCAAAGGCCTACAATATGGAAGCCGATTTTGTAAAAAACAATCTTTATAAAGAACCAAACCCAAACGCATATTTAGCAACTTTTGCCAAGTTTTTGATTCAAAACAAAGACACCGATTTTTGTAAAAAAATCATAACACAAGGCATGGAAGATTTTGTCGAAAACTATATCAAACAGTTTGAAAATTATAAAGAAGTTCCCGTGCATTTCATCGGGTCTATCGCTTTTTACCTGAAAGAAGAATTACAAGAAGTTATGACAAAACACGGAATAACTCTCGGAAATGTGCTTCGTCGCCCAATTGACGGATTGATTCAGTATCATGTTTTGAATAAGTAAAATATTTTTTTGTTTTGCTGAAAGTTCAGTTTGCAGAATTTTTTTTTACCAAATAAAAATTAAATTATAAAAAACGTATCACGAAAATGATGCGTTTTTTTAGTTTAATTATTTTTTTTATCATTCTAGCGTTAGGGGGTGAAGTGAAAATCCTTTTTTTGTTTTTTGTCTTTCGAAGGTTGTCAAAATGACAAAAAACAAAAAAAGATTGAAACGAAAAACCCGACCCGCTCTTACGGTTTTGCTGCGATAGCAAGCAAAACCGTAACGTGGGGAACGCCCATAAAAAAAGCAACTCTTGATGAATTGCTTTTGATATGAAAGTTGTTAGCTTTAGTTGTTCATTGACGTTAAAAAATCGTCGTTGTTGCGGGTTTGTTTGAAGCGTTCGTTGATGAAATCCATGGCTTCTACGGGGTTCATGTCGGCTAGGTATTTGCGCATGATCCACATGCGTTGAAGGGTTTTTTCGCTAAGTAACAAGTCGTCTCGCCGTGTGCTTGATGAGGTTAGGTCTATTGCTGGAAAAATTCGCTTGTTGGCAATTTTTCGATCTAGTTGCAGTTCCATATTGCCGGTGCCTTTGAACTCTTCAAAAATAACTTCGTCCATTTTTGAGCCGGTCTCGGTTAGTGCGGTAGCTATGATGCTAAGCGAGCCACCACCTTCGATGTTACGCGCAGCTCCAAAAAAGCGTTTTGGTTTTTGAAGGGCGTTTGCGTCTACTCCACCGCTCAAAACCTTGCCCGACGCGGGTTGCACCGTGTTGTAGGCTCTTGCCAAGCGCGTGATTGAGTCAAGAAGAATGACAACGTCGTGACCACATTCGACCAATCTTTTGGCTTTTTCGAGCACTATATTTGCTATTTTGACGTGTTCTTGTGGTTCTTTGTCGAAAGTTGATGCAATGACTTCGCCACGAACGTTGCGTTGCATGTCGGTAACTTCTTCGGGGCGTTCGTCTATTAGCAAAACCAATAGATAAACCTCGGGATGATTGGCAGCAATGGCGTTTGCTATTTCTTTGAGCAACATGGTTTTACCCGTTTTTGGTTGCGCCACGATCATGCCACGTTGGCCTTTGCCGATTGGCGAAAATAAATCTATAATTCTGGTAGATATTGAGCTTCCTTTTTCGGCTAACTTGAATTTTTCTGAGGGAAAAACGGGTGTTAAATGCTCGAACGAAATTCTGTCTCGAACAACTTGAGGGTCGTGACCATTGATTTTGAGCACCCGCACGAGCGGAAAAAACTTTTCGCCTTCTTTTGGTGGGCGAACGACTCCTTTTACAGTATCGCCGGTTTTTAGACCAAAAAGTCTGATTTGCGAGGTTGATAAATAAATATCGTCTGGCGATGCAAGGTAGTGATAGTCAGACGAACGTAGAAAGCCGTAACCGTCGGGCATCATTTCGAGAACGCCTTCGCTTTCGATGATTCCGTCAAACTCGAAATCTGAATCTCGAGGGTTTGATTTTTTGGCTTTAAAATTTGCATTATTTTGGTTGGCGT
>JBDLWE010000052.1:0-26696 GCA_039804445.1 Bacteroidota bacterium
TGTGCCTGTCCCACCGAGTAGTTTATGCTTAGCGAAGACGAAGTACAGTCGAGGTGTTCTTTTTCTTTAGTTAAAATACTAATATTCAATAAAGTTTTATTTTGCAATTATTTTATGAGCAAAAATTCACAACTTCATGCACGACCCAAACTTTTCGCTAGCCCCGATTACTTCGTCCGTTCGCACTTTCAGGATCGGGTGTAGCGGTATCCTGTCATTGCGCGGCACGAAGCAATCTTTAAAGAGATTGCTTCGTGCCGCGCAATGACTAAATGGGAAACAAACTTCCTAAAACGCCCGATGATTAACTTCCAAAAAATCTAAAATTTAATAAGCCCGAGCATCATGGCCTTCGTAGAAATTGATAAAGGCTTTGTTGACCACACGATTGCCGCCTGCCGTGGGATAATCGCCAGTAAAGTACCAATCGCCAAGGTTTTTTGGGCAGGCAATATGTAGGTTTTCGACGGTTTGAAATATGATTTTTACGGTGGCTTTTACGGTCTCTGACGTGAGCATTTCGGCAATTTTGTCTGACACTTCTTGTGGTTCAAATGGTGCGTAGATGGCGGTTACAAAATTCGTGACATCAGCATCTTTAAAGTTTTGTTGGGCTTTGCATTTATGATAAACTTCGTCTACAATGTGGTATAAATTTCGTTCTTTGAGCAAGGCTAATGCGGCTTTGAAAGCTACTAATCCTTCAAGTTTTGCCATGTCAATGCCGTAGCAATCTGGGTAGCGAATTTGTGGTGCTGACGAAACTATGACGATTGATTTTGGTTTCAAACGATCCATCATTTTGATGATTGACATTTTGAGCGTGGTGCCCCTGACGATGCTGTCGTCAATAATCACCAGGTTGTCTGTGGGTTTTATAACGCCGTAGGTCACGTCATAGACATGCGCTACTAAGTCGTCACGGCTGGCATCTTCGGTAATAAAAGTGCGCAGTTTGGCGTCTTTTATAGCTACTTTTTCGGTACGGATTTTTACTGACAACAGTTCTTGGAGAGATTCTGTGGTGAAGGTATTTCGGTTTTTGAGAATAAAATCGTTTTTGCGTTGGTTCAAAAAATCTTGTGCGGCCTCGACCATGCCATAAAAACTAGTTTCGGCCGTGTTCGGGATATATGAAAAAACGGTGTTGTCAGTATCGGCATTGATTGCATCAAGCACGGCTGGTAAAATGAGTTTACCAAGGGTTTTCCGTTCTTGATAAATTTCGGCATCTGAACCGCGCGAGAAATATATTCGCTCGAAAGAGCAGGCTTTTTTAACTGTTGGCGTGATGATATTCTGCTCGGTTACGGTTCCGTTTTTTTTGATAATGAGTGCGTTTCCGGGACCAAGTTCTTGCACTTTATCGAAGTCGACATTAAAAACGGTTTGAATCACAGGGCGTTCTGAGGCTACCACCACAATTTCGTCGTCTTGATAGAAGTATGCAGGACGAATTCCGGCGGGATCACGAAACACAAAACCGTCGCCATGCCCAAAAAGTCCTGCCATGGCATATCCGCCGTCCCAACCTTTTGAGGCGCGTTTTAAGATTTTGGCAACGTCAAGTTTTTCAGCTATCACAGCCGATGAATCTCTTTTCGAGAGTCCATTGGTTTTGCATTCTTGATACAAATCTGTTACTTCGTCATCTAAAAAATGCCCTATTTTTTCCATGACTGTCACGGTGTCGGCCATTTCTTTGGGGTGTTGCCCAAGTTCTATCAAGCTATTGAAAAGCTCGGTCACGTTGGTCATGTTGAAATTTCCAGCGACTATCAAATTGCGGTGCATCCAGTTGTTTTGACGCAAAAACGGGTGAACACTTTCAATAGAATTTTTGCCAAAAGTACCATACCGAACGTGACCCAGAAATAATTCGCCTACGTACGGGATTTTCTTTTTTTGAAGTGCAACATCATCGGTATATTCTGGATGGTTGCTCATTTCGTCGTTTATACGTGCATTTATTTGTGCAAAAACATCTTGAATGGGCTGTGCCTCGCAAGATCGCACGCGAGAGATATAGCGTTCGCCGGGTTCGACATCAAGTTTTATCGATGCAAAACCAGCACCGTCTTGCCCACGGTTGTGCTGTTTTTCCATGAGCAAATACATTTTTTGAATGCCGTAGAAAGCCGTGCCGTATTTTTGTTTATAAAACTCAAGCGGTTTTAAAAGTCGAAGGAATGCTATGCCACATTCGTGTTTGATGCTATCACTCATTTGTATGGTTGTTTACCGCAGGTTCGCAGATTTTGTTTTTTTTAGATATAATAAAAACGCCCCAAAATTTGAGGCGTTTATTTTTTTACAATGCTATTTCGTATTGTGTTAACGATTTGAACTGTTTTAGTCGGTCTTGAATTTCGGTTTTCGATAAGTTTTGCATTCGCTCGGTTCCAAATTTTTCGACACAAAAAGAGGCTAAATTTGAACCGTGAATAATGGCGTTTTTCATATTACCGAAAGAGATATTGCCTGATTGGGTTAAGTATCCTGCAAAACCACCTGCAAAAGTGTCGCCTGCGCCTGTTGGGTCAAAAACTTCTTCGAGTGGCAAAGCTGGTGCAAAAAACACATCTTGGTTATGAAAAATAAGTGCCCCGTGTTCGCCTTTTTTAATGACTACATACTTTGGGCCCATCGTTTGGATTTTTGCAGCGGCTTTTACTAACGAATATTCGCCCGAAAGCTGTCGCGCTTCTTCGTCGTTTATGGTTATTACATCTACTTTTCTAATGACTTCCAACAGTGGCTCAAGGGCACAATCCATCCAGAAATTCATGGTGTCGAGCACAACGAGTTTTGGTTTTTCGGTCATTTGATTAATTACACTCATTTGTACAAATGGGTGCAAATTGCCGAGCATTACCACGTCTGCATTTTTAAAATCTTGTGGCACAACTGGCTTGAAATCTGCCAGAACATTGAGTTCTGTAACCAATGTGTCGCGACTGTTCATGTCGTTATGATATTTGCCTGCCCAGAAAAAAGTTTTTCCGTCTTTAATAATTTCAATTCCTGAAATATCAATATTTTTTGAGGTCAAAAGGTCTAAATGTTCTTGTGGAAAATCGCCGCCAACCACTGAAACGATTGCCGATTTTACATTAAAATTTGCAGCCGAAAACCCAATATATGTTGCGGCGCCGCCCAAAATTTTATCGGTTTTGCCAAATGGTGTTTCAATGGCATCAAAAGCAACGGTTCCGACTATGAGAAGTTTGTTCATTTAAAGAAAATATTTAGAAATGCAAAGATAGTTTTTTGAAATGAAGTTTCAAGTTTCACAAGTTTTGTTTCAAGTTTTTTTGTTTTAGATTTTTAATTCAAATACAACGTTGGTTATTTTTATTTTATTTTCTCGAAATTGGTCAACGGGTAAAATGCGTTAGGTGTTGAGCGAAAATCCTTTTTTGGTCTCGTTTTTTGGAACGAGACCAAAAAAGATTGGGAGCGGAACACCGACGCGCTCCCCGCTGCGGCGGGCGCGCGGAACGCCAAAAGAACTGTTCTAAATTCAATTAAATTTTACATGCTCATCTCAACAATTTCTCGAACCTTTACGGGCGTAATATTTTGTTTTTCGCCAAGGGCTTTCCAGCCTCGTTCTTCAAAACGATTGACAATAAAATCGGCTGCTTTTGCAAAATCATCGGTGTTTTCTGACAGCCTGGTTTTCATTCCCATGGTTTGAAAAAATTCAGATATTTTGACAATTGCTTGTTTTGCAACATCGTCGTTATTTCCTGAAAGACTGAAAATTCTTTTGCCAAATTGTGCCAGTTTTTCTTTTTTAGTTTCAAACATGACCGTATAAAGGTTTGGCGCAATAATGGCCAATGTTCTGGCATGGTCAATTTCGTATAATGCCGTAAGTTCATGCCCAATCATGTGGGTAGCCCAGTCTGACGGAACGCCTTTTTGGATTAAACCGTTTAAGGCCATGGTGGCGCACCACATGAAGTTTGATGCTAGTTTGTGATCGGTCGGGTTTTCGACAACTGCTGGACCAATTTCTACCAGCGTTGCCAAAATGCTCTCGGCAATTCGGTCTTGCAAAATAGCATCGTGCGGATAGGTCAAGTATTGCTCCATGACGTGCATAAAAGCATCTACAACACCGTTTTGTAACTGTCGTTTTGGCAAAGATGCAATGACTGCAGGATCACAAATCGAGAATTTTGGAAACAGCGCACTACCACCCAACACCAGTTTTTCTTGCGTCGCTTCGATGGTTATGACCGAGCCCGAATTCATTTCTGAGCCCGTTGCTGGTAATGTCAAAACTGTGCCAAACGGAATAACTTTGGAAAGGTCTGTAAACAACATTCGTTTCTTGAGAATGTCAAGGTGGTTTCCTTCAAAATGTGTGGCAGCCGAAATAAACTTGACACCATCTATAACGCTACCACCACCAACTGCTAGTATAAAGGTGATTTTTTCTTTTTTGGCGATCTCAACGGCTTTCATAAGGGTTTCAAATCTTGGGTTTGGCTCGATGCCTCCAAATTCTATAACTTCAAAACCTTTTAGGTTTGCAATAACTTGGCCGTAAATTCCGTTTTTAAAAATGCTTCCGCCACCGTAGGCCAAAAGAATTTTGGCGTTGACTGGAATTAATTTTGAAAGTTTTTCGATTTGGTTTTTACCAAAAATGTAATTCGTAGGATTGTATAATTCGAAGTTTAGCATTTAGATTTTATTTAATTGTATGTACAAATTTACAACAAACAGTTAAAGCAAAAAATTTATTGTGTCAAATTTAACTAATAGACAAGAACGTCAAATTTTTTTAAAAAACATTGCCTTAAAACCTTCGCCGTGATATAGGCGTACAGCGCGATTGGCTTCAAATAAAAAGACTATAAAACGTATTTAAACCCGATTTGAAAATTGCGTCCCGCAGCGTTTATGCCAGATGCAAAAGTGCGGTATTGCGTGTCGAGAATGTTTTCGATGCTTGCAAAAATAGTTGTGTTTTCAAGAAAATTAAACGACGTTTTAAGGTTATAACATTCCCATGATGGTGTTCCATTTGCTGGCGCATAAACCAAATTGTCTTCGCCTGAAGGACTGTAATCACTCAGGTTTTTGCTGCCGTTATAAATCATGTTAAGTTCGAGATTCATATTTTTTGAATTGAATTTAAAACCCGTTTGCCCAAAAATTGGCGGAATGTGATCTAGCGGAAAATTGTCATTGTTGTTGCTGATTCTACCATGTGTAAAATTAAAAGTCCCGAAATAGATTAGATTTTTGAGCAATCTGATTTTCATAGTTGTCGACACGCCCGCAATTGTACCACGACCTTGGTTTTGGTTGGCGGTAACTTTGCTTAAAACCCCGTTGTAAACTAACGACGTTTGACCGTTTATTGCAAACGGACTTGTGACTAATGCATCATAAAGTTTTGTGACATAAAAATTGTTTTCGAGCTGAAATTTGTTACCTCTCCAAAAGCTAATTCCCATGTCTGCAGCGATGGTTTTTTCGGGTTTTAAATCAAAATTTGGCACTATAAGCATGGCTCGAACACTGTTGCTATCGAAAATTTTGCCAAGATCGTCAATATTTGGCACACGAAATCCCGACGAAATGTTGAATGCCATTTTTGTGTTTCGGCTTGGGTTATGGGCATAGCCAATGGCACCAGAATAGGTTAGGTTTTTTTGTTGGATGATTGTAGTCGGTAAATTTAACGGGTTGGTATTTAGTTCTGAATTCAAAACTTTGTAACCACCTCTAAAACTTGCGTTGAATGAATTTATTGTACTTAAATTTTTATGAAATAATGCAAATATTTCTGTAGAAAGCATATTGTTTTTACCGTCAGGATATCGGGTTATAAAACTTGTTTTGGCATTTGTGAGAATATTTTGTGAGAAAGCCGATGATTTCAGATTGTCATAAACCATATCAAAACCATAAACAAAGTCGGCGGTTCCAAGTTTTGTTTTAAAGTCGGAATTTAATGCAAAAACAGCTACTTTTTCTACCTGATTATCTAATAAAACACGATCAACACGGCGAGAAATTCTGCTTTCTTCTATATTTTGATAACTTAAAGTCAAATTTAAATCGGTATTTGAAAAAACTTTTTTCTTTTTTATATTATAAGCTGCCAAAAGTCGATTTTGTGGTCCATAGTACCAAGTCGCAAAGCGCAAACTTCCATCAGGATTTGTGTCGGTCAAGCGATCATATCTAGGAATGTTTGTTGAGGTAGAGTATTGAAAATTGAGGCTGTGTGCTATGTTATCATTGGCATTAAAAACAAATTTTTGTATAAAATCATATTGTTTGTAGCCCGAAAATTTTTGTAAATAACGATTGTCGTTGCGTGTTTTTGTGTCTATACTGTTATTGGGTGTGATATAAAAAGGACGTTCGCCAAAAAAAGGTTGCGAGCCATTTTGTTGTCGACCCATCATTAAATCGCCATAGTCGTTTATCGCGAAAGCTGTTAATGATGCAAATTTTTCTGCAGCATAATTCAAATCGGCATAGGCCATTTTCCCTTCATTTACAGTGCTGTAAGTTGACATTACGCTGCCAGTAAAAAGTTTATTTTTGGTTTTGGATAAAGTTTTTGCTGATTTTGTTTGAAAATAAATCGCGCCTCCCAGCGCGTCGCTGCCATAGATTGTTGACGAAGGCCCAAAAAGCACGTCTATGTTTTCGAGCATATTTTGGTTTATGGTGATGCTGTTTTGCAAATGTCCAGATCTGAAAATCAAATTATTCATACGAACACCATCGACAAGCAACAAAACCCTACTGGCTTCAAAACCTCGAATAATGGGGCTTCCGCCGCCTTGTTGCGATTTTTGGATTGATAAAGTTCCTGAATTTTGAAGCAAATCGGCTGTGTTTTGAGCCGTGAGAAATTCGATTTCTTTTGCCGAAATACTTTCTACTTGTTGCGTTATCTTTCGTTTTGATTTTGCAAACTTTTGAGAATTAACAACAATTCCGTCAAGTATTATCTGCTTGACTGTATCATTTTGGGTTTGTGCAAAAAGTAAAGAGTTTAGTAATAAAAATAAAATAATATAAAATTTTGTCATGGGTTTTAAAAACGATTAATTTGATTATGCAACAAAATACGTAATTTTCTGTAAAAATATAAATGTTTTATTAGTTTTTAGTTTTTTTTAATTTTTAATATAACTTTGTGATTCAAAATCCCTATTTACCTATGAAACGCTATAAAAATCTTGTGCTTTATTTTTTTACGGTGAGTTTTTTAAGTGCCACTGCACAAAAAGAACCATCATCATCGGTTTATGAAAACATGATGCAAGACATGACCATAAATTTTTATTCGGTTTGCGATTCTGCTGAAGCTTATTTTAAAACCATTGATCGCAACAAAAAAGGTTCGGGTTACAAGCCATTTATGAGATGGAAAAACGAATTTGAAAGCAAATATTCGCCGTCGGGTATTAGAATGGTCGATCATTATTTGCCGTTTAAAACTTTTGAAAAAATTGTATCGAAACCATATATAAAATCGAAACCATATATAAAACAAAATGAGACGCTGACCGAGACATGGGAGGCACTAGGACCAACACAAATAGGGGCAATTACGGGTCATTATGCACCAGGACTTGGAAGGTTAGAATATGTTGAGGTTAACGCCAATAATGCACAACAAATTTATTTGGGTTCGCGCAGCGGTGGGCTTTGGCGCACAAATGACGAGGGTGCAACATGGTCACAAAGCACTGATTTTTTGCCTGCATCGGGCGTGAACGCAATTGCTGCAAAGCCTGATAATTTTAACTCGGTCTTAATCAACATTCAAACTGCTAGTCTGAGTAATAGTTTTGGAATATATCGGTCTGTGAATGGGGGCAACAATTTTGTGCAAACAAATTTTAATCCAACAGCTTTAGGGTTTGGTGGGCTAGGATCAAATTTTAAAATAAACATAATCAAATATCATCCTCGAGTTGCAAACGTTGTTTTTGTGGGTACAGATAGAGGTGTTTTTAGGTCAACAGACGATTTGCAAACATGGGCTAGAACCAATAATTCTTGGAATGTGCAAGACATAGATTTTCATCCAACAGATAACAACATTGTTTATGTGCACGAAAACTCATCATCAGGTACAAATCGTAATCTGATTTTTAAATCTATAAATCAAGGCTTAAATTATTTGCCATTGACAGCGCTTATAAACAATAATAATCGCAAAATTACGATTGGAACAACAGCGTCTTGCCCAAATTGTGTTTTTTTATTTTCTGAATCTGGCGTTTGGAAATCAATAGATTCTGGTTCAAGTTTTGAAAACATAGAAGGTGTGCAACCTCAAAATCAAGACCATCGATATGGCATTCCGAGTGATACTGACCACACAAAAATCGTGGCTGGCTATGTTGATTTGTTTAGAAGTACAGACACTGGCGAAACTTTTAGCAAGGCAACTTATTGGAGTTTAGGTAGCGCAGAACATGGCGGCAATTCTTTTCAAAATTCCTTTGATACTAGCCAACTCTATGTGCATGCCGACAACAGATATATCACTTGTGTAAATGGGGTTTTTTATGTTTGCACCGATGGGTTTTTATGCAAATCGACCAATAATGGCGAAAGTTGGACTAGGCTAAATTCAAATATGTCAATTCGCGAGAATTACAATATTGGTGTTTCACAGTCAAATAATGACAGAATGATTTTTGGCGCGCAAGACAACGGTACAATTATTAAAACCGAAAACGGCTGGACAGAATTTACAGGCGCAGACGGCATGGAGGGCATCATTCATCCGTTAAACGAAAACTGGATGATTGGTAGTTGGCAATATGGCACCCGAGTTCGTACTTATGACGGCGGTCGCACCAACGCCACAGAATCACCAAACGGAATTCTTGGCGACTGGAAAGCACCAATGGTCTACGACCCAAACAATCAAATGACAATATACTCGTTTGCAAAACGAGTTCATAAAAGCATAGATTTTGGCAAAACATGGCAAATTGTCGGAGCTATAGATGTTTTTGATGGCAATAATATCATGTATGCAACAATTGCAGAAAATGATAGTCAAAAAATTATAGCAACATATCGTGACAATATAAAATTGAGTACCGATGGTGGTGTCTCATTTACGACCATAAAAAATAATTTACCAAACACTTACATAACCGATGTTGTTTTTGACCCAAGAAATGATGATACTATCATTGTAACTTATAACACCTATCAAAACGACAACCAAAAAATATACTTATCAAACGATTCTGGTGCAATCTGGAGCAATATCACAAACAACCTAAACAATATGCCTGTAAATTGCGTTGTAATCGATGCATCGGTGCCAGCAAATATTTATTTAGGCACAGAAATAGGTGTTTATACCAAAACGTTTGCGGCCACAAACTGGGAACTATTTAACACCTTATTGCCAAATGTTGCCATCAGAGAAATGGAAATTAACCAAGGCTCACAAACTTTATATGCAAGCACATGGGGGCGGGGTGCCTATAAAAGAGTATTGCACAATAGACAAAATTTTCCAAAAATAGTTTATACCACCATTACAAACCAGCCTACAGATCGACTTCCGAAAACGTCGGTCAACCAATTTGTAACTTCTAAAATCAATTATGAGGGTGCAATAAGCAATGCTTATGTAAGCTGGGCAACAGAAACACCAACTTTTACTGCCGCAAATACAATTAAGATGACATTGGTTTCTGGAAATGTTTGGCGGTCAAACAGCGCCTTACCAGATTTTCCGGTGGGTACAAAAGTGTTTTTTAAAGTAACTGCAGTTGGTTCTGCCAATGAGGTTTCTGATACTTATAAATTTATGTATGAAGTAAAGCCATTTGTTTTTTGTAATTCAGGAGGGGTTGCAAGCAGCACGGGCTTGTATATAACCAATTTTAGTTTTGCAGGTTTCAATTCGCCTTATACAAGTTTTAGTGCCTATAATTTATATAATAATGCACCGATAAACCTTGCGCAAGGTACTGATTATTCAACATCTATAAGAGCAAATACCACTTGGAGTTCAAATGATTTTGCAGTTTGGATTGATTATAACAAAGATTCAGAATTTTCAGAAAACGAAAAGATTTTTAGTAAAACTAATGCAGGTCAACAAGCCTCAGGAAATTTTATAGTCCCAAACAATGCCGTTTTAGGACAGACAAGAATGCGTGTTCGGCTGGGGTACTACGACGACCAACTTGACAATCCTTGTGGCAATGCCTTCGGAAACGTTAAAGATTATGTAGTCAACATTCAAGATGCATTAGGCACCAGTGCATTTAAAAATAATTTAGAGATAAAGTTATATCCAAATCCATTCAAAAACGAATTGACTTTTGAATATTTCAAGAATGAAAAAATCACGTTCGAAATTATAAATATGCTCGGACAAGTGTGCGAAAAAGGCGAATTTGTTTTAAAAACAATTATCGACACTCAAAAATATGCCGATGGTAATTACTTTGTAAAATTTAATGATGGTTCGATTGTAAAAATTAAGAAAATTATAAAAAACTAATAAAGATAGACAAACTTTGTAGACCTAAAATATAAATTTGATTTTTTTGAGAACAAACGCATCCAAAATTGTTTCACAGATAACATATTATTATCGCATCTTTTGCGGTTAATTTTGTTGTTGTTTTTGTAACAATGTCAGTAGTTTAATTAACGTTTGGTTTGTTCGAGACAAAACCTAACTAGCATTCGCCCAAAAAATCTATAAAATTTGTAATGCGCATTTTGCCCAAAATAGATTTTTTTTTCTAAACCAGCATTTGACATGTATGCAGCAACAAAGCAGAAAAAACATCTTAAAAACTCATATAAAAATCGACATCGTTGAATTTGCAATGGCCTTTGCAGCCCAAATCGTTATATAGTTTATAATTTTAGCCCAAATTACGCATTAGAAAAAATATTAAACAAAATCTTGATTAATTGCAACAACTTTGCGTGCTCTGCGACCTTTGCTTTTAAAATTATCTGTATTGCGTAATTTGGGTTTAACCACTTCTTAAATAAAAATACAACTAGCTACGCAACAAATTTGCCTTTATTAACAAAACAAAAAAAATTATATTTGACAAAAGCATTTAAGAATAAACACAACTTTTATTTAACAAAAGAAGCCAATTACAAAGAAGAATTTTATAAATTTGTGCAAAAAAATTATAAAAATGAAAATAGGTATTGATGCTATTTCTTTTGATGTTTCAAAAATACATTTGCCAATAAAATCAATCGCTGAAAAACGAAATATTGAGTCAGAAAAACTCGAAAAAGGTTTGGGTTTGCTCAAAATGACCATTCCAGACGTGCACCAAGACGCAGTTGTTTTTGGCGCAAATGCTTTAACAAAATTGATTTTGGATAACAATCTAAATTTGTCTGAAATCGATAGAATTTATGTTGGCTCAGAAAGTGGTGTCGACAATTCTAAACCAATTGCTTCGTACCTTTTGGCATTAATAGAACAGAAATTTGGCGAAAATTCACTCGAGCATTGTGATGCTGTTGACCTTACTTTTGCATGTATTGCTGGCATTGACGCCATGCAAAACTGTATAGATTTTATCAAATCAAATCCAACAAAAAAAGCCATTATTGTCACGACCGATTTTGCAAAATACGATTTAAACTCTACTGGCGAATATACGCAAGGGGCTGGTGCACTAGCAATTTTGGTAACCGCAAACCCAAGTATAATGGCGTTTGAAGGCGATTTTGCAGTAAGTACAAAAGGAGTTTTCGACTTCTTTAAACCGTATCAAACAATTAAAAAAAGTGAGATTATTGGCAATAATGAAAATAAAATTTGGCAAGAAATTCTAGAATCTGAAATCGAAATTCACAAACACCAACCTGTTTTTGATGGGCAATATTCTAACCAATGTTATGTTGATCGAACCAAAAGTGCCTATTTTAGATTAAAGAAACTTAAAAATTCAACGTCAAGCCTATACAATACTTGGCACAGCATCATCATGCACTTGCCCTATGCTTTTCAAGGACGACGAATGTTGTCAGAAATTTTTGCGCTTGACGCTAATGACAATGCGCTGCAGTCAACAGATATTGACTATAATAATAAGGTAAAAGAAATATCAAAAACGGGTGAATATAAAACTTTTGTAAACGACAAGCTGATGCCTGCCGAAATAGCGTCGTCATTGATTGGAAATCTATATACAGGTTCGGTTTTTATGGCATTACTCTCGACATTGTCACATTTTTTTGATAAAAAAATCGTAATCGACAATGCAATTTTTGGGTTTATGGCCTATGGCAGTGGCTCGAAATCAAAGGTTTTTGAGGGCACTATTCAAGAAAATTGGATGACCACGATGCAAAATGTTCAACTTTTTGAAACCTTGGCCAAAGGTCATGAAATAGATTTTGAAACCTATGAAAAACTGCACAAAAAAGAATTGTCAACAAGTGTACAAACCCCAAAAAATGAATGGGTTTTGGATTATATAGAAAAAGAAAATCCAGTTTTGAAAGGTGCTCGATATTATAAATGGGTTGATTAACAATTTTTGGATTATAGTAAAATCTTGTTCTTGTGTACGATTTTGCGTTAGGGCTTGAGTGAAAATCCTTTTTTGGTCTCGTTTTTTAACGAGACCAAAAAAGATTGAGAACGGAAGCCCGACGCCGTTTTTTGATTTGCCGTTAAAAGCAAATCAAAAAACGGGGAAACGCCCAAGAAACGAAATTGCGGGTAAAGATATTTTCAATAGATTTGTTTTGATATATTTGTGTCATAAAATAAACCATCTAAAAATGACAAATATTTTAATGACAATTTTGACAATTACGTTGTCAGCAACAACTTTTGCCCAAGACGGCTTAGTCAACTCTTTGAAAGCCAATGCTTCAGAAAAAAGTAAAGAAAACTTTAAGTTTATAGACATAATCAACTTGGCAAATACGTCGGTAAAAGCACAGGGGTCGTCCGGCACTTGCTGGAGTTATGCCACAAACTCGTTTCTTGAGTCAGAAATGATAAGAATTGGAAAGGCACCTGTCGAGCTTTCGCAAATATTTTCGGCAAGAAATGCCTATGTCGAAAAAGGCAAAAATTATGTTAGAATGCACGGTGCCATTACCCTTGGCGATGGTGGTGCGCTGCACGATGTGCCAAATATGCTCAAAAAATACGGTGCCGTTCCGCAAGAAGTTTATACAGGCTTGAACTATGGAACCAATAAAAACAAGTTTGGCGAAATGGCTGCAATATCAGAAGCGGTGCTTGCGGCAGTTGTCAAAAACCCAAATGGTGAACTCACACCAAACTGGGAAAAAGCCTACGCAGCCGTGCTTGATTCGTACCTTGGTCAAGTGCCGCAAAATTTCAATTTTAAAGGAAAAAACTATACACCACAAACCTTTGCAAAAGAAGTTGTTGGTCTGAACGCCGATGAATATATTGAAATGTCGAGCATAAATTCTGCGCCATACTACACCAAAACCATGCTTATGGTGCCAGACAATTGGAGTATGGATATGGTTTATAATATCAAAATGAACGATTTTACAGACATTATTGACAATGCTTTAAAAACCGGATTCACAGTTGCGTGGGCAACCGACGTGAGCGAAAAAGGCTTCAGTTGGAAAAATGGCGTAGCATATGTGCCGACCAAAAAAGCAGACGATATGACCGCCGAGGAGAAAGCCGAAATGTTTAATGGACCAAAACCAGAATTAAACATAACCGACGAAATGCGCCAGACCGCTTTTGACAACTACGGCACCACCGACGACCACGGTATGCACATTGTGGGGCTTGCAAAAGACCAAGACAATAAAGAATATTATGTTGTAAAAAACTCGTGGGGCGCAACCAACGACTATAAAGGATATTTGTATGTGACCAAAAACTTTGTGAAATACAAAACCACAGCCATTATGGTACACAAAAACGCAATTCCAGTTACAATTGCTCAAAAATTGAAAGTATAGATTGTATTTATTTACAATAATAAAAAACCGTCAAAGTTATGACGGTTTTTTGTTTTTTTGGGCGTTGCACGCGCCCGCCGCGGCGGGGAGCGTGCCGGTGTTCCGCTCTCAATCTGTAATTGCGAGGGACGAAGCAATCTATAATGAGATTGCTTTGTCCCTCGCAATTACAGGATTTCCGCTCAACACCTAACGCATCACAAATCGGTGACCAAGTTTGCATCAATACCAACATAAAACAAAAAAAACATCTTTCTGTGCAAAACAACTTGACGTTGTCAACAAGATTTGTAATTGATAAAAATATAATGTTTGTTATTGTATAAAAAGTCATCAAGCTTTTGACAGCTTTTTCGATTACAAATACTTTATTTATGAAATGACCGACCGAAGTTTTTTCTTTTCTTTTTCTTGCGCATCAACCACTGCAACGGCTGCCATGTTGACCATTTCTTCGACGCTTGCGCCAAGCTGAAAAATATGTACAGGTTTGTCCATTCCCATGATGATCGGACCAATAGAATCTACTTCATACAATTCTTTAAGCAGTTTGTATGTTATGTTTGCTGCTTCTAAATTAGGAAAAATAAGCGTGTTTACCTTTTTTCCTGCAAGTTTAGAAAACGGAAATTTCTTTTGAAGCATTTCTGAATTTAAAGCAAAATCGGTCTGAATCTCGCCATCTATAATAAGGTCTGGATAGTATTTATGTAAATAAGTAACCGCATCAGAAACTTTTTTGGCACTTGCATTGCTAGACGATCCAAAGTTTGAATAAGAAATCATTGCAATAACGGGTTCTATACCAAACAGTTTGACGGTTTTTGCTGTCATTAACGCAATTTTTGCCAATTCGTCAGCAGTTGGATCTGGATTTATGGCGGTGTCTGACAAAAACATTGGGCCACGATTGGTCATCATCATGTTGCAGGTTGCAATCAATGAAATTCCAGGTGCTTTGTCAATAAGTTGCATCATTGGTTTGATTACCGATGGATAACTTCGTGAGTAGCCCGTGACCATAGCATCGGCAGCACCTTGGTTGACCATCATGGCTGCAAAATAGTTTCGTTCACGCATCCATTTTTGCGAATCTAGTAGTGAAATGCCTTTTCGACGGCGTGTTTCCCAAAAAATTTGTGCATATGCAAGTCTTCGTTCGTCTTCGTGGGGTGTTTTTGGGTCAAAAATTTCGACTTCGGCTTCAAAACCAAGTTCAGTTTTAAGCTCCAGAATAGTTTCACGGTTGCCCAGTAATATTGGAAAACCAATGCCTTCTTCCATCACAATTTGTGCTGCTTTTAGAACGTCAAGATGGTCGGCCTCGGCAAAAACAATTCTTTTTGGGTCAATTTTTGCACGATTCGTGAGTAGTCGTACCATTTTATTGTCAGACCCAAGTCGTTCAAGCAGTTCGTCTTCATAGCGTTGCCAATCTGAAATTGGGTTTAATGCTACGCCACTTTCTATGGCTGCTCGTGCAACGGCAGGTGCCACAGTAGTTATTAATCTTGGGTCAAATGGCTTCGGAATAATATAATCACGACCAAAGTTAAGTTTGGTCTCGCCGTAGGCAATATTAACTTGCTCTGGCACAGGTTCTTTTGCCAAAATTGCCAATGCGCGAACGGCAGCCATTTTCATAGCCTCGTTGATTTTGGTGGCACGAACGTCTAATGCACCCCTAAAAATATATGGAAACCCTAAAACATTGTTAACCTGGTTAGGATGATCTGACCGGCCGGTAGCCATTATAATATCTTTTCGGGTGGCAACCGCAACATTGTAGTCAATTTCTGGCACTGGGTTTGCCATCGCAAAAACAATTGGGTCATTTGCCATGCCAAGTAGCATGTCGGGCGTTAAAATGTTTCCAGCCGAAAGACCTAAAAAAACATCGGCACCAGTGAGTGCCGTTTTCAAATCTATGTTTGGCGTCGCAGCAGCATATCTTTTTTGAAGTTCAGACAAATCTGTTCGCTCGTTAGAAAGCACACCGTCTTTATCAAACATAATAACGTTTGCAGGTTTAATGCCAAGCAAAACATATAGATTTGCACAGGCCAATGCAGCAGATCCCGCACCGGAGATGACCAGTTTTACGTCGGTAATGTTTTTGTCGGCAAGTTCAAGAGCGTTTAATAATGCTGCCGATGATATGATAGCTGTACCATGCTGATCGTCGTGCATAACCGGTATGTTAAGCTCTTCGACAAGACGTCGTTCGATTTCAAAACTCTCGGGAGCCTTAATATCTTCAAGGTTTATGCCTCCAAATGTGGGTGCTATGTTTTTGACAGTTTCTATAAAAGCGTCAATGTCTTTTGTGCCAACCTCGATATCAAAAACGTCTATTCCTGCAAAAATCTTGAAGAGCAATGCTTTTCCCTCCATTACTGGCTTTGAAGCTTCGGGACCAATGTCGCCAAGACCTAGCACTGCAGTTCCGTTTGATATCACAGCAACCAAATTTCCTTTGGCAGTATATTTATAAACATTGTTAATGTCTTTTGCTATTTCTAAACAAGGCTCTGCAACACCAGGTGAATAGGCGAGAGAGAGATCGCGTTGTGTGGCATATTTTTTAGTAGGCACCACTGCAATTTTGCCAGGTGTTGGTTTTGCATGATATAATAGGGCTTCGCGACGTTTGTTAGGATTATTCATTTTTAATTTTGTTAAGGCTACAAAGGTATGTTTATCAACTAAAAAAAGAAATATTTTGTATGCAAAGTAGCAAATAATATTTTTTAAAAGGCCGATGATTCCCGAAATTAGTCCATATTATGCTTTAGAAATCATTTGGAACAAAAATTATCAAAAAATCAGCTGCTTATACAATATTTTGTTTGACTACAATAATTTGGCTATTCTAAATTGTAATTTGATAAAAAAATAAATTTCATAATTCACAAAACAAACAATACATTTGTAGATAAATTTAACCTCACAAAAAAATGAATATACCCAATAATTTAAAATATACTAAAGACCACGAATGGATAAGCCTTGATGGCGATATTGCCACAGTTGGTATTACCGATTTTGCCCAAAAAGAACTGGGTGATATTGTGTATGTTGAGGTAGAAACTCTGGATCAAACCCTTGAAAAAGACGATGTTTTTGGAACTGTTGAAGCTGTAAAAACTGTGTCTGATTTGTTTTTGCCAATTGCTGGCGAAATCATTGCATTTAATGACTCGTTAGAAAGCGACCCCGAAAAAGTAAACACAGATCCCTATGGTGGTGGTTGGATGGTGCGCGTGAAAGTTGCTGATGTTAGCGATTTTGACAAACTTTTGTCGAGTGAAGATTATGCCGCACTTATCGGTGCATAGCATAAAATATTTTTTACTAGCAGTAATCTGGACAACAATAGTAACTTATTTTTGCTTAAAAGAACGGCTGCTCCTGCCCTCTGGACTACCAAAGTATGCTGACAAAATTGGTCATGCAATTTTTCATTTTGGTATTGTTGGTTTTTGGTTCTTGGCTCTTAAACCAATTTATAAATCTTTGGCAGTCGAAAAACTTTTGTATCGGTGCATATTTATTTCTGTTTTTTTTGGGTTAATAATTGAGTCTTGTCAAGCATTTTTTACAGAAACTAGATCTGCCGATTGGCAAGATGTTGCGGCAAATTGCGTGGGAACAGTTCTGGCAGCCCTAATTTTGTTAATTGCAGTCGATAAACAATACTAATGGTATAATTTTTTTGTTGTCGTAATAATCTAATAAAACATCAAAAATCAGTTTTCTGCATGCTTTGACAATGTTTTAAAATAAATTTAAAATAAATTTTTATTTCAAATAGAACCCACATTTCTCTATATAATTCCAAACCTCTGTTGACAGCAATGGTTTTACGTTCTTGCCGCTTTTGATGTTTTCGCGAATATATGTTGATGATATTTCAACAATTGGGGCATCTATTTTTATGATTTTTGAATGATTTTCAAATCCATGCTTTTGATTTTTATCAATAGATTTATCAATGCGTGGATAGACATAAATAAAATGGTTTTCTAAAATAACTTCGTAGTTTTTCCATTTTTTAAAATTTTTTAAATTGTCTTCGCCAATTATTAAAGAAAACTCGTTTTTTGGAAATTTTTCTTGAAAATGTGCCAAAGTGTTAACGGTAAAGTTCGGCTGAGGTTGCTTAAACTCAAAATCAGACGATTTTATTTTTAAATATTCATCCGTTGCAAGACTTACCAAATGCAAACGATGGTAATCGTCAAGTAAAGATTTTTTTTCTTTTAAAGGGTTATGTGGCGTGACCACCATCCAGATTTGATCTAAGTTTGAGTGTTCTGCCAAATGGTTTGCAATAATTAGATGACCAACGTGAATTGGGTTGAAACTTCCAAAAAAAAGACCTACTTTCATTTTAAATTTGTTGTAAATTCTAACTAAAAATCACTGCGTAAATGCCATGCAAATAATACTGACTTTTGCACCATTAATTTTTTTTAATGCCATGACACAAGCTTCAATGGTTGCGCCAGTTGTCAAAACATCGTCTACAATAAGAAAGTGTTTGTTGTGATGAATTTCATCAAAAATAGCTTCAAAAACGTTGCTGTCAATAATGTTTCTACTAATGGTTGATTTTTTTGTTTGCGATTTTGTATTTATATTTCGTTTTAAGATGGTTTCGTTATAGTCAATTTGCAATATTTCGGCAATAGATTGTCCAAATTTTGAAACTTGATTGTAACCTCTTTTTCGTAATTTCTTGAGGTGTAGCGGTACCGGGATTACAATGTCAAAAGTATTTGCAACAGCCAGGTTTTTTAAACTATGTCCTGCCCAATCTCCGAGTGCTTTGCCAACGGCTTGATTACCCCGATACTTTAGGCTATATATAATTTCTTGAACAAGACTCTGCTTTTGGAAATAAAAAAGTGTTGCTACAAAAACCACATCTACACGTCCATAAAAAACCTTAAAAGCATCGTTATTAAAGTCGGCAAAATGAGAAGTCGTCGGAATTTCATGTCGGCAACTTGTACAAATGGCATTTTCGGCCTCAAGTAAAATGCATTTACAGCCCGCACAAACTTTCGGAAAAATTAGGTTTATGAGGTGGTGTAGCATCTAAATATTGTTGATATACAAATTGAAATTTATTATTTTGGCTATGTAAAATATGATCGATAAAAAACATTTTTTTATTTTTTTTAATAATACTGTTTTTTATTGAAAAACCTTAATTTCTGGCGAATTATATCTTTTTTGATTGTTGGCTTTTTTGCTTTTTTATTTCTAATAATCAGCACGATAATTTCGATGATGTTTTTCTGGGTTTTTTATTTTAATCAAAATTTCATTAGAAAAAACAGTAAAAAAATCTTGATTAAACGCCACTATTTTGATTTTTTTGCAAATTTGTTTTTAAAATCAATTGTATTACGCAATTTAGATTTAAAAACAATGTATACAAATTTACAAAATTTTTAAATTCTAATTTGCTTTTCATTCAAAAAGAAAAACAGACCCAAATTGTCTTCTAGAATTTTTTTTGGCCGCGGTACCTGCAGAGTAAAGTTAATAGTTTTTTACTTCTGAAATGCCTGTAGTTGATTGAAAATTACACTCCGAACCTCTTCTCTCAATGCTTTTTTATCATCTATTGTTTTGCCAGCAGTTGGGATTTCAAGATGGGTTTTTGCACGCATTTTGCCAGGACTTCCGCTCAAGAACGTAAACGAAAATCGTTTTTTATTATCAGGAAAAGTCAGTGGCAAAATCGGAATCTGATATTCAATTGCTAATCTAAAAGCTCCATCTTTAAACTGATCAAGCAAAATAGTTTCGTCGGCAGGAACGCCTCCTTCAGGAAATATACAAATACTCAGCCCTTGATTTAACCTTTTTTGTGCCCTTTCAAAAACCTCCAGTCGGCTCCGACTACTGCTTCTATCAACCAAAATGCAGGTGCGTTTATAAAAAAATCCAAATAACGGAATTTTTGAAAGCTCTTTTTTGCCAACAAACACAAAAGGGTTTCTAACCACTGCCAACATAAGCATAATATCAGTCATCGAGCTATGATTTGCCACAAACATATAGCTTTTATTTGGGTCAATTTCTTGTTCGCGCTCAACTTCATAATAAAAACCACAGGAATATAAAATACATTTTGCCCATATTCTTGCCATAACAAAAAAGTATGGATACCACGATTCGCGCATGGTTGAGATAACCAAAAACGGCAACATCACCATAATTGGTACGGCCATCATTAGATAAAACCAGATGCGCCAAACAATCCAAAAACAAATTTTCAAAAATCTCATGTTTCAAAAATACATTTTTCAATCGAAATATTACTTAATTCGTTTAAATTTGCACTAAAATTCGATATAATGCCAAAAATTCTCACAGGTATTCAAAGTACAGGGACGCCACATTTAGGTAATTTGCTCGGTGCAATTATGCCAGCAATTGAGCTTGCAAATAAACCCGAAAACACCTCTTTTCTTTTTATTGCAGATTTGCATTCGGTAACTCAAATAAAAGACGGTACAACCCTACGGCAACACACTTATAGTACAGCTGCGGCTTGGTTGGCATGCGGTTTAGACGTCGAAAAAGTTGTTTTCTATAGACAATCAGATGTGCCACAAACCGCAGAATTATCTTGGTATATAAGCTGTTTTTTTCCGTTTACTCGCTTGACATTGGCACATTCTTTTAAAGATAAAGCAGACCGATTAGAAGACGTAAATACTGGGCTTTTTACCTATCCGATGCTTATGGCAGCAGATATTTTGTTATATGACGCAGATATTGTGCCTGTTGGCAAAGACCAAATTCAGCATTTAGAAATCACTAGAGATGTAGCCTCAAGATTCAATCACGCAATGGGCGAGACATTTGTACTACCAGAAGCATTTGTTCAAGAAAACACAAAATTGATTCCTGGGACCGACGGCCAAAAAATGAGTAAGTCGGCAAACAACACCATCAATATTTTTTTAGATGATAAAGCTTTGCGCAAGCAAATAATGACCATAGAAACCGATAGCACGCCACTTGAATCACCAAAAAACTCAGAAACATGTAATGTTTTTGCAATCTATAAATTAATTGCATCTCAAGACGAAATAGATTTATTGTTAATAAAATATCAAAATGAAAGCCAAGATTTTGGATATGGGCATGCCAAACAAATGCTTTTTGAATTGGTAATTTCAAAATTTCAAATAGAACGAAAAAAATATGATTATTACATCAATAATCTTTCTGAAATTGATATAGCATTAGACAAAGGCGCAAAAAAAGCCCGGTTTATTGCCAACGAAGTTTTAAACAGAGTGAGGCAGAAACTGGGATTTGAGAAAAAAATATAATTTTGATGCTTTTTTGGAAGCACTCGTCAGTTTGAACGTCTCGCTTGTACGAACACAGAGATTGTAAATTTTTAATGCAAGTGGTATTTGTAGCTCATTTTTAGAGCTTATTTCATTTATATAATTTTTTTTTTGAATAACCAATCTTAACCCGATTGATTGATTTAGCGGGACTGGATAAATGGTTTAAACGATTGTAATTCTATTATATAAAACGATTTAATTATGCGTATCGACCACCTAAAGATTAAAAAGTAAATCATTTTACTGCGCTGTCTGCCCGATGACATGCCCGCGCTATCAGTTGCAATTTTGTAATTACTTCTGGGAAAATGGTCGACGGTTTAAGATGCGTTAGGTGTTGAGCGGAAATCCTTTTTTGGGTTTTTGTCCCTCGACTGCGCTCGGGATGACAAAAACCCAAAAAAGATTGGGAGCGGAACAGCGGCGTGCTCGCCGCCCTTGCGGCCGCACGTAACGCCCAAAAAACAAAAAAACCGTTTCAAAAGATGAAACGGTTTTTATACCATAATATTAATTTCTAGATTTTCTGTGTCTTTGGATTATTGAGATCACGCAACCAATATTTCATGCGTTTGACCAAATAGAACATTACAGGCACCATAACCAACGTTAAAACCGTGGCATAACTCAACCCAAAAATGATGGTCCAAGCAAGTGGTGCCCAGAAAATTACGTTGTCGCCGCCCATGTATAAATGCGGATTCAAGTCGGTAATGAGTTTAAAGAAATCAAAATTCAGACCGATTGCCAACGGAATTAAGCCGAGAATTGCGGTCAAGGCCGTTAACAAAACTGGTCGCAAACGTGATTTTCCTGAAATGATGATGACTTCTTTTATTTCGTCTAAGGTTAAATCGTCATGCGAATCGACTTTCTTTTGGGCTACTTTTTCGTCTAAAAGCAGTACAAAAAAGTCCATGAGTACGATGCCGTTTTTGACTACAATTCCCGAAAGGGCAATGATTCCCATCATGGTCATGAGGATTACAAAATCCATTCCTGCAAAGACATAGCCATAGAAAACGCCCGAAAAACTGAGCAATACGGTAAACATGATGACCATGGTTTTTGAAATCGAGTTGAATTGCAGCACAATGATAATCGTGATGCTGGCCAAAGCCAACAACAATGCACCGAAAAGAAAGCTAGAATCTTTTTTCTGTTGTTCTTGTTCGCCCGAAAAAGAATAGGTGATGTCGCCCGCAAACTTGTAGTTGCTGTTTTTCAAGACCGCTTCAATCTGCTTGGTAATGCCGTCGCCGTTTGCACCATTCAAAACGTTGGAATATATGGTCATGATTCGCTTGGAATCTTTTCGTTTGATTTGGTTGAAAGTATATTTCTTTTCGGTGGTCGAAATTGCCGAAATTGGTACTTGAATAATCTGTCCGTTATTTTGGTTTCTAAACGTTACGGGCTGGTTAAAAAGTACGCTTTCGTTTTTGCGCTGTTCTTCTTTGAGGCGCATTGTAATGTCATAGTCGTCTTTTCCTTCTTTATATTTAGAAATTTCTTGACCATAAATTGCGCGTCGCATCGTAAAACCAACCTGACCTGTGGTTGCGCCGAGGCTACCGATGCCGACACGATCGATCTTCATTTCGAGTTCGGGTGATTCTTTGTTGACGTCGACATTCAGTTTTTCGATACCCGGAATGTTTTTAGAATCTATGAATTTGATGACTTTGTCGGCCTCGATAAGCATTTGGTCATAGTTGGTTCCAGAAAGTTGTAAACTGATAGGATAGCCCGACGGTGGGCCAGCGGCGTCTTTTTCGACCGTGATTTTTGCACCAGCAATGTTTTTTACTTTGGCTCGAATTTCGTCTAAAACAGCATTGGTGTCAACGCCTCGTCGCAAGTTAAACTCGACAAAATTTACGGTCACTTTACCTTTATATGGCGTTTCTGACTGGTTGCCAGAATCTACATTTGGGTTGCCTGCGCCCGTGCCTACTTGCGATACGATACTTTCTGCCAACCAATTTTTGTTGGTCGATTTGTCTACATATTTGCTCAAAACCTCAATAACTTGCTTTTCTACAAAAAGTGTAGCGGTATTGGTTTTGGCAATGTCTGTTCCTTGCGGATATTCGATGTAAACAATGTTTTGTTTGGGTACATTATTAGGGAAAAACAAAACTTCTCGAGGGAAAATTCCTAATAAAACAAACGAAAAGAATAATAATCCAATTATAAAAGCCAAAGAAATTACGGCACGTTTTCCTGTCAATATTTTACCTAGAAAAACTTGGTATTTCTTTTCTAGATTCGGAAAAAAGCTGTGTTGAAAATCTTGGGTTGCTTTGTATAAAAACAAATGATAACACCACATTAGTATCAATGAAATCAATAGCAAATGACCAATGGCACGCATCCAAGTGGTGTCAGAAATATATCCGGGAACGGCAAACAAAAGCCCTGATGCCAAAAAGATTATTGAATATTTTTTGATGGCCTTTCGACTAATATTTTTATCCTCGATGTCCATAAATCCGCCAGTCATTGAGGCATTTATAATCATGGCTACAAACAAAGATGCCCCTAAAACACAGGACAAAGTTATCGGGAAATAAATCATGAATTTACCAACCGTGCCTGGCCAAAGTGCCAACGGAATAAAGGCCGCAAGCGTTGTTGCTGTAGACGAAATTACTGGCCAAGCGATTTCGCCGATACCAATTTTTGAGGCATCGATTCGGTTCATGCCTTTTCGCATATTGGCAAAAACGTTGTCTACGACTACAATTCCGTCATCGACCAAAAGGCCAAGTCCCATGACCAATCCGAACAAAACCATAGTATTTAGCGTGAAACCAAAAGCCGACAGAATTGCGAATGCCATGAGCATTGATAGCGGAATGGCGGCACCTACAAAAAGTGAATTTCGCAGTCCCATGGTGAACATGAGTACAATCATCACGAGCACGATTCCGAAAATAATATGGTTCGAGAGTTCGTTTACTTGGTGCTCTACTCGCCCAGATTGGTCGTTGGTCATCTCGAGTTTTAGATCTTTTGGCAGCACGGTTTCTTGTGCTTTCTTGACCACTTCTTTTACTTGGTCAATGGCCGAAATCATGTTTTGACCTGATCGTTTTTTGACGTCAAGCATCACTACTTCGTTGCCAGATTCACGGGCATAAGTAGTTTTTTCTTTTTCTTTAAAAGTTACGGTTGCAATATCTTTGAGATAAACCGTACCATTAAACGATTTGACAATTACGTTGTTTAATTGGTCTGGGCTGGATATTTCGCCAACAATTCTGATGTTATTTCGTGAGCCTTGCGAGACGAGGTTTCCACCCGACATGGTCATGTTTTCGTACTTTACGGCATTTTGAATGTCGTCAAAGCTGACTTGTGCAGCACTCATCTTGAACACGTCAATAGCTATTTCGACCTCTTTGTCATCTACACCCAGAATGTCTACTTTTTTGACTTCAGAGATATTTTCGATTTCGTCTTGAAGGTATTCGCCATATTTTTTGAGTTGTTGTGTGGTGTAATTTCCACGAAGGTTGATGTTCAAAATCGGAACCTCTTCAGAGATATTAATATTAAAAACATTGGGCTCGACCTTGCTGCCATTGTCTAGATTTGGCCAATCGGTTTTAGCTTTAGATTGATCAACTTTGTCTTTTATTTTGACTTTTGCTTCTTCGATTGTGATTTTCTGATCAAATTCGATGACAATCATTCCATAATCTTGAAACGAACTAGAAGTTACTTTCTCGACTCCCGAAATGTTTTTGAACTGGTCTTCAAGCGGTTTAATTACTAGCTTTTCGACGTCTTCGGCAGAGTTTCCAGGAAATATTGATGATACAAAAATTTTGTTTTCTAAAATTTCGGGAAAATCTTCGCGCGGCATATTGATGTATGCCATGGTTCCCATGATGATGATGATGAAGGTCAAAATATAAACGGTGATTCTGTTGTCGACCGCCCAAGATGATATTCCGAATTCGTGGTTTTTGTGTTCCATTAGTTGTTTTTTTCAAGTTTTAAATGTTTCAAGTTTCAAGTTTTGCAGTTTTACAAAACTTGAAACCTGAAACTTATTAAAAATTAAGTTTCGATCCCTCTTGCAGCGTGTTAAATCCTTCGGTTACAATCACGTCAGCTGCCGAAAGGCCAGACAAAACTTCTGTGCCTGTGCCAGATGCTTTGCCAACGGTAATGATAGTTTTTTTGGCAATGCCACCTTTTGCATTAGCATTAGAAACCACATAGACATATTTGTTGTTTTGACTGTCTTGCTGAATGATGTTACTCGGGATTACCACCGCATCCTTGGCAGAATAATCCATGATTTTTAGCTGTGCCACTTGGTTTGGACGCAACAAGTTGTCTGGATTTGGCACCGCAATTTCAATATCGAAACTTCGATTTGTGGCGTTGATGTTTGACCCAATTTGACGAACCGTTCCGTTGTAGGTTTTGTTGAGTGATGATAAGAAAACGCCAACTTTGGCACCAATTTTCAGTTTGCCGATATAGGTTTCTGGAATCGAGGTGCTTACATACATATCCGAAAGGTTCACGATTCGCATCAAACCTTGTGGACTTGGCGCAACCACTTGACCTCGAGCCACAAAAACCTCATCTATAACTCCAGAAAATGGTGCACGAATTAGCGTTTTAGACAATTGCGCTTTCATTTGCAAAACGCCTTTTTGGGCAGAAACCATTTGTGTTTGTGCTTGCAAATATTGCATTTCTGAACCAATTTTCTGATTCCAAAGATTTTTTTGACGCTCAAACGATGTTTTTGCCAATTGATATTGGTTTTCCATCGATGCTAGTTGTTGCCCCATGCCGGCATCGTCGGTTTTTCCTAAAACCTGACCTTTGCTCACACGCTGACCTGCTTTTACGTTCAACGAGACCAATGACCCAGGCATTTCGGGTTGAATCAAAATGTTTTGTTTAGTATCTACATTTCCTTGAACTTCTAGATAATGACTAAAAACTGTGTCTTTTATGGTTTGAACTGAAACTACCGAAACGATGTCTTTTTTGACTTCAAGTTTGCTCAAGGCTTCGTCTATTTTTGTGATATCAATTTGTAACAAATCGCGCTGTTCTTTGATTTTTGCAACATCTTTTGATTTAATTAAGTCGTCTGTCGATTGTTTTCCGTCGCAAGAAATTAGGATTGATGCGATCGTTAATAGTAGAATTATTTTTTTCATGAGTGATATATTTTGATTTTGATTGATTTTACTTGCCAGAATTAATTTTCTCGAAAGCCGCTTTTTTATTGATAATATTGACCATTGATTGCAAATGATTTTGTTGTTCGGCATACAACTGTCGCTG
>JBDLWE010000053.1:0-8210 GCA_039804445.1 Bacteroidota bacterium
CGCGTTTGTTTTTGAGCGTAATTCCTGTCGTTGAAAATAACAACCAATCTTGCAAAATTTTTGATTTTTCTTTGCAACGACAGATTGGGAGCGGAACACCGACGCGCTCGTGTGAAACACCGCGCGGAACGCCCAAAAAACAAATGATAACAAGTATTGATTTTGCTTTTTCTAATAATTGCTTCTGGGTTGCAATTAAAAAATTTTTGCTAAAAACCCTTTATCGAGGTTTCAAACTGCACGCGCTGTTGAATGCTTCGACCAAGGGTCACTTCATCGGCATATTCTAGCTCATCGCCCACAGAAATACCTCGTGCAATTGTGGATGTTATGACTTGAAAATCTTTGATTTGTTTATAGATATAAAAATTAGTTGTATCGCCTTCCATGGTTGCGCTTAACGCAAAAATAATTTCGCGAACCGCACCAGATTTTGCCTTTTCGACAAGCGAGCTAATTTTTAATTGACTTGGGCCAATGCCGTCCATTGGTGATATTTTGCCGCCCAAAACATGATAAATTCCTCGATATTGATTGGTGTTTTCAATGGCCATCACGTCACGAATATCTTCTACAACACAAATTGTTGAATGGTCTCGCGATTTATTTGAACAAATTTCGCAAATATCTGTATCTGAAACATTGTGACAATTTGCACAAAATTTTATTTCGTTTCTTAAAGACAACAACGATTTTGCCAAAAACTCGGTTTGGTCCTGGGGTTGCTTGAGCAAATGCAATACCAATCGAAGAGCAGTACGCCGACCAATGCCCGGTAATTGCGACATTTCTGCAACTGCTTTCTCTAGTAATTTTGATGAAAACTCCATCTGGCAAAGGTAACCTAATTGATTTAAAAACTTAAATTTTCGATTTCAATTATTTTTTAGGTCGAACGTCAAATGTCAAAAAGTTGTAAAAGCACCAAATTGTACACTTTCGTGCGTTTGTATTTTTGTGGTTTGATACAGTTAAAATCTGAGTGGTTTGAACGATCGTAATGCACTGCAACTTTAAAAATTTTTGTCTTGCGAGCTTTGATAGCAATTAAAAACTAATCACATTCTTACTATTATGATGCAATAAATTGCTGCTTTCATTAAATTTTATATTTTAGCATTTCAAACAACATCCCAAATATTTTTTATGACACCAAATGCAATTCTTATTCTGATTGTAATTTACTTCGGAATTTTATTTTTGATATCTTACTTAAGCTCGCGAAATGATTCTGGAAACGACGCGTTTTTTAAGGCCAACAAAAACAGTAAATGGTATTTGGTAGCCTTCGGGATGATAGGCACCGCTTTGTCTGGCGTAACATTTATATCTGTACCAGGTTTGGTAGGAAACCCTGATATTCAATTCAAATATTTTCAGTTTGTATTGGGCAATGCACTTGGGTTTATAGTGGTTGCAAAAGTTTTGTTACCGCTGTATTACCGCATGAATTTGACGTCTATTTACAGTTATATAGAACGTCGGCTAGGCAAAATGGCCTATAAAACGGCTGCAACAATATTTTTACTAAGCCGTACTTTAGGCTCGGCGGTTAGACTGTATTTGGTAGTAATTGTTTTGCAACGCTATGTTTTTGACGCTTTTGGTGTTCCGTTTTGGGTTACGGTTTTTGGGTCGTTGGCACTTATTTTTGCATATACCTATAAAGGAGGTCTCAAAACCATCATTATTACAGACACTTTGCAAACTTTGTTTCTGGTTTCGTCTGTAATTTTTACAATATTTTTTATTTGCAATAGTCTAGACTACAGCATTCCGCAGGCATTTGAAGCAATTAAATCAAGTAACTACTCAAAAATTTTCTTTTTTGAAGATGCCAATAAATCAACTTTTTTTTGGAAGCAAATTCTTGGCGGAATGTTTGTAACCATAGCCATGGTAGGTCTTGATCAAGATTTGATGCAAAAAAACTTGTCGTGCAAAAACATCGGCGAAGCCCAAAAAAATATGTTTACGTTTACGACCGTTTTTGTGATTATCAATATTTTCTTTCTGAGCGTGGGCGCACTACTGTATATGTATGCCGAAAAAAACGGCGTTTCTATTCCGCTTGATGCAAATACTGGAAAACCCAGAACGGACTTGCTTTTTCCAGAAATTGCGTTTAATCATTTGACGCTCATTCCGGCAATTGTGTTTTTACTTGGTTTGATTGCGGCCACTTTTGCCACCACAGATTCTGCTCTAACAGCTCTTACTACTTCGTTTTGTGTAGACTTTTTGGGCATGGACAAAACCGAAAATCAAAACAAACCAAACATTGTGCGAACACGTCACTTTGTGCATGTTGGTTTTTCGGTACTTATGTTTTTGGTTATTTTGGTTATATATGCCGTAAACAGCGACTCTGTCGTAAGTTTGATTTTCAAAGTTGCTGCCCTAACCTATGGGCCACTTCTTGGGCTTTATTCTTTTGGGCTTTTGATGAAGTCAAAAACCGTTCATGACAAAATGGTGCCTGTGGTTTGCGTTATTGCCCCAATGTTAACTTACTTGATTGGTTATCAGTTTTCTGCAGTCATTTTTGGCAACTACGAGTTTGCCGAAGAACTAATTATTCTGAACGGAATAATCACTTTTATTGGATTATTGATTATTAGCAAACCCGCAACCGAACAGACCAAATTTTAAGAAATTCTAATTTTACAAGTTAGGCTCCTGCCCCAGATGGTAGCGAAAATCCTTGGGTTGCAAAAGCTATTTTTTTCTTAACACGCCACAGCGACCAGCGGAAGTTCGTGGCGTGGTTAGAAAAAAAGCTTTTGCAACCCAAGATTACTTCGTCAGTTCGCACTTTCAGGCTCGGGTGTAGCGAACAGCTGGATTAGGCTCAAAAAAATCAATACTGATTGGTTGCCAACAAAACCAAGGTGCATGCCACTTCGACCTTTATGTTATTGAGCTCTAGTAGCTGATAAAACTCAGGATTTTCGGTACCAGGGTTAAAAACCACTCGTTTTGGTTTAGTTTCTACAATATAATTATAGTAATCTTTTTGGCGGGCAGCGTTTAAATATAGTGTTACGGTGTTTATGCCCGACAGCGGAATTTGCTTGGTGCGAATCGTTACATCGGCAACTACGCCAGTGTTTTGGCCTATTGCAAGCACAGTATGCCCTTTTTCGACAAGCGCAGAAATGGCTTTAAACGAATATCTCTCGGGGTTTGTAGAGGCGCCAAGCACCAAAGTTTTTTTGTTTTTCATGCTGCAAAATTACAAATTTTTGGCAATAGATTAACGCGCAACAACAGCGGGTTGCAAAAGAAACAATACCTTTGCAAAAAAAAACTAAACCAGACCCGTAATGGAAATATTTATTTACCTTTTTTTTGCACTATTTTCGGTCTTAAACCCTATTGGAACGGTGCCAATTTTTGTAGGACTCACCCAGTTTGATAACAAAAAAGAACGTTCTAGAATTTCGTTGTTGACAGCCATAAATGTTTGCATCATTCTACTAATTTCGTTTTTTGTGGGCGAATATATACTGTCGTTTTTTGGCATAACCATCAATGCGCTGCGTATCACGGGTGGCATCATCATTGCGAGTTCGGGGTTTTCGTTGCTCAACGGAAAGTTTAATAAAAACAAGGGCATCAACAAAAAAGTAGAACAAGAAATCCAGGTTCGCAACGATATTGCCCTTACGCCGCTCGCAATGCCCATGCTAGCAGGACCAGGCTCGATGTCGCTGCTCATTGCCTACTATCAAGAACACCACAGCATTTCGGACATGATCGCGTGCAGTTTGGCAATTTTGGCGGTTTCGCTGATCATATTTTTGGTGTTAAGAAGTGCGCACTACTTATCCAAAATTTTAGGTACTTCGGGTATTGTAGCCATATCAAGAATTGTTGGATTTTTGACTATAGCCATTGGTATTCAATACATTATTAGTTCGATATTGAATATTATCAATGGTAAATAGATGTTTTTGATGAACTATTTGTTCCAAAGTTAATAATTTTAAAATTACCATTTTTTGCAAGAAAACTAAAAAATTTTTTGCGCTTTAGTTAATTAGTACTATTTCATTGGCAAAAAAACTTCTGCCATCATACAACGAGCGCTTCCGCCGCCGCAAGCCTCTATGGTGTCAAGCGACGAGCTCAGAATTGTGGCGTGCTCTTCAAGTTGTGCTACTTGTTTTTTTGTTAATGCTTTATGCGCCGCTGCACTCATCACTAAATATCGTCTTTCGTCGGCGCCTACAACTTCAAGCATATTGCCCGCAAAATTGTTCATTTGGTCTTCAGTAATCAGAATAATTTCTTTTTCGTCGGCTTTCAAGCTGTCTAGAACCATTTTTCGTTCTTTTTTGTCATCTATGCAATCTGCGCAAATGACCGCAAAAGTACTGCCTATACACATCATGACATTTGTATGATAAATAAGTTTTCGGTCGCCGTTGACGTTTTGAAAAGCTTCAAAAATGATAGGATTCATGTCAAAATCTTCGCAAAACTCGATAAAAAGTTCTTCGTCTGCACGTGGCGAAAGTGCGCAATAGGCTTTGCCGTTTTGACGGTCAAGCACAATACTACCTGTGCCTTCGAGATAAAAACCATCGTCTTCGGCGGCTGTATAATCCATGATTTCGTCATTGATAAAAAAACCTTTTGCTTCGAGAATATCCAAAATATCGTCTCTTCGTTCTAATCGTCTGTTTTCGGCAAACATCGGGTATAGCACAACATCGCCATCATCGTGAAATGATATCCAATTATTCGGAAAAATAGCATCGGGTGTACTCGGGTCTATCGTATCATCTACTACTGTAACGTCTACGCCGGCTTTTCGTAGTTTATCGACAAATGCATCAAACTCTTGTTGCGCTTTCTGGTTTACGGTTTCAGGCGAAAGTCCGTCTAGCACTTTTTGATAATAGTTATTTACGGCTGTTTGTTCGTTCATCCGGAACGCTATTGGCCGAATCATGAGTATTGAGTTTGTTGTTTGCATTTTAGGTTTTATAAATATGGGTAAAATTTATTTGTATAAAAAAGTACAATTTTGTGTGCTATCCGAAATTTTATTTAACAAAATCTTTGGTTAATCGGTTATTATTGATTTAAAGCCACTTTGCTTCTTCGCAATTGTTGTTGATAATGTTTGTTATAAAATAATCAGTGCCATTGGTTTCAAAAAAAATATACCAAGTTGTTCGTTGATTTGTTTTATAGAAGATATAATTTGAACCAAAGCTACGAAGTTGTTTGGGCGCTTGTTGATGTGGAAAAGTGTACATATTGTCGAAAATAAAATCAATTATATTATTGACATAGTTTTCAGAACTTTCTACAAATCCGAAATATTCAGCTTCAAATAGTTTATAAATCAAACTGTCTAAATAATCTATAATTTGTTTTTCGAGAATTATCATTGTTTCCAAGGATAAGCACGTACACGTTTTAAAAGTTGCTCTCTAGCCTCCTCGAGCGGAATTCCATTCTTCATAGCTTCTTCAAAATTGAAAGTTGCACGACGCTTCATTTCTAACAAATCGGCAATAGTCTCTTTGTCTTTGAGCGTTTTTACCCAATCGACAATCTCTTCGGTTTGTGTGGTGGTGGTTTCCATAATTATAAATTTAAAACAAAGTTATGAAAAAATTTAGTTTATTGTTTACTGCAGGTTTTGTATCAAAAAAAATCAAAACTCGCGCATGAGCGGCAACGTAGAACAACGCAAAAGTCCTTCTTGTTTTGCGATTTCAGCATACGGAATTTCTTCGACTGTAAAACCTTGTGCCCTCAACCACGTATTAAGTCTGGTAAAGTTTTTCTCGGAAACAACCACGTTTTCGTCTATTGAAAAAACATTAGAATTCATGTTGTACATTTCGTCGCGCGTGATGTGAAAAAGGTTTTTTTGCCCAAAAAGATTGACCAAATACATATAATCGGCTTCTTCTCGAAAACCACTTTTGTAGATAATTCCTTTACTTTTTCCAACGGGCTGAAAACAACAATCAAGGTGCAGGGCATTGTCGCGCGCTTCTATTTTTGATTTGACTAGGTCAAACTCTTTTACGATTTTGTGCGGAAACAGGTCTCGAATGTACGCTACTCCTGCCATATTGGTTCGTGCAGTGATATAGTCTTTATAATCAGAGCCTTTATAGGTACCTATAAAAACGTGGTTGCCCCAAAGCATGACGTCGCCACCCTCTATATGAACTTCTTCGGGTGGTCGCACAACTTTGGCAGGTGCAATAAGATTGGTAATGTAGTCGATGGCTTCGAGCTCATGCTCGCGATCGGGCAAGATGTTTGATTTTATAAAAACGTCGTCGATTACAAATCCTATGTCACGGGCAAAAATTTGGTTATAATTTTCTATTAGTTCTGGACGATATACCTGAACACCGTATTTTTTGAAAACCGTATCGAATGCATCCATTTCTGGAATCATGTCTTTTTCAAGAGGATAAGTTCCTGCCAAAATGTGCTCTAAAGATTTTGGATCATATGCCTCATTGGCCATTGGCGTTGGTCCGTTGCTATAGGCTATTCCTAGCACAACGGCTTTGAGTCGTGATGTTTCGTTTTGGATGTTGAGTGTCAACATAGATTTGATTTTTTTGTTTGGTAAATGTAAGCTAAGATTTTTGACTTTAAAAAGAATTTGTATATCGATTTTACCGCAAACTGGGCTTGCGTTAGGGGGTGAAGTGAAAATCCTTTTTTTGTCTCGTCTTTTGAGACGAGACAAAAAAAGATTGAAACGAAACACCCGACCCGCTCCTCGCCGCGGCGAGCGCGGGGAACGCCCAAAAAAAATGCTTCAATTTCTTGAAGCACTTTATGTTTTATCGGGTCTCCATTTCTTTATAATCCCGGAGTGCGTACCCTGTGTAGACCTGTCGTGGACGGCCTATTGGCTCTTTGTTTAAACGCATTTCTTTCCATTGTGCGATCCAACCTGGTAGTCGACCGATGGCAAAAAGTACGGTAAACATATCGGTCGGGATGCCTAACGCGCGGTAAATAATGCCTGAATAGAAATCGACGTTTGGATATAGTTTTCTTGATACAAAATATTCGTCAACTAGAGCGGCTTCTTCGAGTTGCTTGGCAATATTGAGGATTGGATCGTTTACGCCTAGCTCTTTAAGAACTTCATCGGCGGCTTTTTTGATGATTTTGGCACGCGGATCAAAGTTTTTGTACACTCTGTGACCGAAGCCCATGAGTCGAAACTCGTCGTTTTTGTCTTTTGCTTTTTCGAGGTATTTGTTGGCATCGCCACCGTCTTTTTGAATGTCTTCTAACATTTCTAGAACGGCTTGGTTTGCACCACCATGTAGTGGCCCCCAAAGTGCAGAAACTCCTGCCGATATTGATGCAAAAAGACCTGCGTGAGATGAACCAACCATTCTTACGGTAGATGTTGAGCAATTTTGTTCGTGGTCTGCATGCAGTATAAAAAGTTTGTCTAGCGCATCGACAATTGTTGGGTTAACGCTGTATGGCCCGGTTGGCAACCTGAACATGAGTTGCATGAAATTGTCAACATAGCCAATGGTATTATCGTAGTAATTTAATGGGTAACCCATTGATTTTCTGTAGGTCCAGGTGGCAAGTACCAAGAATTTACCCATTGTTTTCACGATGGCTTCATACATTTCGACCTCATTTTCAACATTAACGACTTTTGGATTAAAGGCTGTGAGCGCGCTTGTGAGCGATGATAGAACGCCCATTGGGTGGGCTGTTTTTGGAAAACCATCGATAATGTTTTTCATTTCTTCGTTTACCAACGAGTGCCGTCTGATGTCGGTTTCAAATTTTAAGAGTTGCTCTGACGTTGGCAATTCGCCAAAAATAACTAGATACGAAACCTCTAAAAAACTGGCTTTGTCTGCAAGGTCTTCGATGGCGTAGCCACGGTAGCGCAAGATACCTTCTTCGCCATCAAGAAAAGTGATGTCTGATGTGCAAACGCCAGAATTTTTGTAACCAGGATCCATTGTTATAACGCCAGACAAATCTCGAAGTTTGCTAATGTCAATGGCTGTTTCGTTCTCTGATCCTGTGATCGTTGGAAACTCAAAACGTTTTCCGTCAATTTCTATAATGGCAGTTTGTGACATATGTTTTTATATAAATTTTAAATTTTAACAAAATTACTTCATTTGTTGAAAAATAAAAAATATTTACGGTAACGTTTTCGTTAAATGTTTTAT
>JBDLWE010000054.1:0-12451 GCA_039804445.1 Bacteroidota bacterium
CAACCGCAGAAGGAATATCGCTAGTAGAGCTAGAAGTTATTTCGGGCACAGGCAAAGACGGCCGGTTGACCAAATATGACATTCTCGAATACGTAAAAAATCGTCCAGCCGTTACAGCACCAAAAATTGAAACCCCAAAAAGTGAAGCTGCCATAGCACCAATTGAAACACCGCAAATCCTACAAAAAATTGTTGCAACACCGGCAATTGCAGCAGCTCCATCTGCGCAAACGCAATCACCAACAGCAATATCACAATCACTATCTGCTGGCGACGAAATTGTCGAAATGGACAGAATGCGCAAACTCATTTCGGGCTACATGGTCGCTTCTGTGCAAACATCTGCGCATGTACAATCTTTTATCGAGGTCGACGTGACCAACATTGTCAAATGGCGAGACAAAGTCAAAACAGCGTTCGAGAAACGTGAAGGCGAGAAACTAACATATACACCTATTTTTATGGAAGCCGTGGCAAAAGCCATCAAAGATTATCCAGGCATAAACATCTCTGTAGATGGCGATTTTATCATCAAAAAGAAAAACATAAATCTAGGCATGGCAGCCGCCTTACCAAACGGAAACCTGATAGTACCTGTCATCAAAAACGCCGACCAGCTCAACCTTGTAGGCATGGCAAAAGCCGTGAACGATCTTGGAAATCGAGCTAAATTAGGCAAACTAAAACCAGACGACACCCAAGGCGGAACCTACACTGTGACTAACGTAGGTACATTTGGCAGCGTTTTTGGTACCCCAATTATTAACCAGCCACAAGTTGGCATTTTGGCACTTGGGGCCATCCGCAAGATGCCATCCGTGATCGAAACACCCGAAGGCGATTTTATAGGCATTCGCCAAAAAATGTTCCTGTCACACAGCTACGACCACCGCGTTGTAGACGGCGCACTTGGAGGTAGTTTTGTAAAACGAGTAGCCGAATATCTTGAAGCATTTGACGTTAATAGAGATTTTTAGAAGTCAATCCCGGCATTCGCTGCTATCTTTTTCTCTAAAATCTTTTTTTGTTAGCCAATCTCGTCTTCGGGACGAGACCGCTGGTCATTCTTTTTGAACCACAAAAAATAGGTTTTCTAAAAAAAAAGGATATCCGCTGCTGTTGGGGCTAAAACAGCCGCAAGCTAAATGCTTTAAGCAATATGCCACATTTTACTTAAATAAAATACTAATATTTAAAAGCCAACCAGCTTACAGCCTAAAGCGTATAGCTTAAAGCATTAAAAAACATGGAACTAAACCTCACAAAACCAATTTGTTTTTTCGATCTTGAAACCACAGGAGTCGACATCGGCAAAGACCGCATTGTAGAAATATCAGTTTTTAAAGTCTTTCCAAACGGGAACAAAGAAAGCAAAACGTGGCTCGTAAATCCAACAATTCCAATTCCGTACGAGACCACTCTAGTACACGGTATTACCAACGAAAAAGTTGCCAATGAACCCACATTTGCAGTGCTCGCACCACAAATCCATAACATGATAAAAGATTCTGATTTGGCAGGATTCAATTCAGACAGGTTCGATATTCCGCTACTGGCCGAAGAAATGCTGCGAGCGGGAATAGACTTTGACATGAAAGGAAAAGTATCTGTGGACATTCAAACCATTTTTCACAAAAAAGAAGAACGCACACTTGGTGCAGCGTTAAAATTCTATACCGGAAATTCTCTCGAAAATGCACATACTGCCGAGGCCGACACCATGGCAACCTACGAAATCTTGAAAGCACAACTCGACAGATATCCCGATTTAGAAAACGACATCAAAGCATTATCAGAATTTTCGACCCGAAAAAAGAACGCCGATTTTGCAGGAATGATAGCCTTTGATAAAGAAAATCAAGAAGTTTTTACTTTCGGAAAACACAAAGGACAAAAAGTCAAAAAAATTCTAGAAACAGAACCAGGATATTTCAGTTGGATTCAAAACGCTGATTTTCCGTTATATACCAAAAAAGTATTGACCGCCATAAAACTCCGAAAATTAAACACAAAATAAAAGAAGTTTGTATTTTGTTAAAATAATTTTAAATTTGTTGCTATAAAATTCTCCTTTTAATATCATGAAAATAATTTGCATTGGCAGAAATTATATTGAGCATATCGATGAACTAAAAAACGATCGACCATCAGAGCCGGTGGTTTTTTTAAAGCCAGATTCGGCAGTTTTGCTTAAACAACAGCCGTTTGTTATTCCCGCTTTTTCTAACGATATTCACCATGAAATAGAAATTATTGTCAAAATCAATAAAGTCGGTAAATATATTGACACCAAATTTGCACATAAATATTACGACGAAATAAGTGTGGGACTCGATTTTACAGCACGTGACGTTCAAGAAAAACTAAAATCAAAAGGGTTGCCTTGGGAAAAAGCTAAAGCTTTTGATGGATCTGCAGTTATTGGTGATTGGGTTTCAAAATCCGATTTTGAATCTATCGACGATTTAAATTTTGAATTGCTAAACAACGGATTTTCTGTACAAAAATCATCAGCAAAATTTATGATCTGGAAAATAGATGAATTGATTTCACACGTTTCACAATATTTTACGCTCAAAATTGGCGATATAATTTTTACAGGAACACCCGCAGGCGTTGCCAGAGTTGCAGAGAATGACATTTTGGAAGGTTTTCTTGAAAACCAAAAGCTTTTTAGAATCTCAATAAAATAGTCGTATGGCAATAAATTATAATTTAGAAAAAGTTCATGCATTGTCAGACAATGATCATGAATTTGTGGTGCAAATCGCTACTTTATTTATTACAGAAATTCCATCCGATTTATTTGAACTTGAAAAAGCAATTGAACTAAAAGACTATAAAACAGCCTATGGTTTTGCGCACAAAATAAAACCAACCTATGATTTATTAGGAATGACCGTCGCTTTTGAAGAAATTTTGATTGTCGAAGAGTGGACACGAAAACAAGGAAAACGAAAAGAAATAAAAGAAACATTTAAAAGCATTGCACTAAAAACAGAAAAAGCAATTAAAGAAATTACAAAAAACTATAATCTGTAGCATCAAATCATAGTTTGGGATGGGTGTTATTTAAAATTTATTTTTAATTTTTTGATTAAAAAATATACAAAAATTGTCTTTAATCGATGATATTGTCGTTTCATCGTTTTTACTGTTTCTTTACAACATATCTTGTATTATTGAATCATAGAATATTCAATTTTGGTACGATTTATGAAACATTATTTAAAAATATTAATTATGACTATAAAACGAACTATTTTATCAATACTGTTTTTATCGACGGCTGTAATGTCTGCTCAACTTTTTGCAGGTATAGAAATTGGCGGAAAAGGAATAAAAATGTCAATCATTAAAGTTGATAATCTTAAACGTGGAAATTACGAAGTAAAAGAATTTTGGACTGAAAACACAGGAATTTCAAGAGGAATTTCTATTGATGGGAATCTTGCAGAAGATGATATTATTAACGCTGTAAATTCAGTTATCGTAAATTACAACAAAATCAAAAACGATTTTAAAGTTGGAGATGACAAGATTTTTGTAGTTGGTTCTTCTGGCGTAGCCCTTGCTAAAAACAGGCAAGCGCTTATTGATAGAATAAAAACTGAAATTGACAAAGATTTAGAATTTATAGATGCTAGTTCCGAGGGCAAAATGTTGCTTCGCGGTTGTGTACCGCCTGTAGATTATCGTAACTCAATGGTTTTAGACATAGGCGGCAGCAACACAAAAGGTGGTTATATTGACGTTAAAAACAATGATAATTTTGTGTTTTTTCCAGTTTCTATGGACTACGGATCTGTAACACTTACTGAAGCTGTTCTCAAAAAAACCGCCAAAACCTATAATTTTGGCGAGTATAAAGAAATTCTTTTTGGTTTTCAACCAACCTTGCGTGATCAAGTAAAAGCAATGTATGCATCTAGTCCTGTTGCTTTAGAAAAATCAAAAGTATATATGTCGGGCGGTTCAGTATGGGCATTCTATACACTAACAAATGGAGGCGCAACAAAAAGTTTTAGTAGTTTTACCCTTGAAGACGTCATAAATTACGATGCAGTTTTGAAAAACAATTTCAAATCTTTTGAAGCACGTGCCAAAACCGATAAAGATGTAGAAGCTGTGCTAAAAACCTATTCACAAAAACACCTTCTGTCAGGCGCAGCAATACTCATGACATCATTAGAAGCGATTCCAAATTTAAGCGAAAAAAAGTTGTTTTTTGCAAATGAAGGTCGATTGGCATGGTTGGTGTCATACATCATGGATAAATCTGACAAAATTAAAAAAATATACTAAATCACTTTTTTTTTGAAAGCAAGCATTGTTACCATTGGCGACGAGATACTTATTGGGCAAATAACCGATACAAATTCGGGCTATATAGCAGCTGCACTCGATAAAATTGGCGTCGAAACCATAGAAATTATCTCTATTTCCGACAAGAAAAATCATATATTAGATACTTTCAAAAAACTGCAAAATAACGTCGATTTTATAATCATCACAGGCGGGCTAGGTCCTACAAAAGACGATATTACCAAACACACAATTTGCGAATATTTTGATGATAACCTTGTTAGAAATCATATAGTTGAAGACCACATAATCTCACTATTCGAAGAACATCTCAAAATTCCTGCGTCACAAGTCAATAAAGACCAAGCATTGCTGCCGTCAAAAGCACAAGTTTTGTTCAATGCAGTGGGTACCGCTTCGGGAATGTGGCTTCAAAAAGAAAACACAATATTCGTTTCAATGCCCGGCGTGCCTTATGAAATGAAAAGTATTGTCGATAACGAACTAATTCCAAAAATCGCAAAAGAATTCAAAAGACCATTCATAGTACACAAAACCATTTTGACGTACGGACAGGGCGAAAGCATAATTGCCGAAAGAATAGAATCGTGGGAAAACAGCTTGCCAGATTTTATAAAACTTGCCTATTTGCCAAGCCCAGGACGTGTGCGATTACGGCTTACTGCTCGAGGTTTAGATGAATTTTTATTAAAAAACACCATCGATAGCAAAGTCAATGAACTGCAAAAAATCATTGGCGACATTATCGTTGGTTACGACGATTCTGAAACTATCGAAGTTGTAGTTGGCAAACTTTTATTAACCACAAATCAAACAATATCAGTTGCCGAAAGCTGTACAGGTGGTAAAATGGCTCATAAAATAACGTCGGTTCCTGGCAGCTCAAAATATTTCAAAGGCGGAATCATTGCCTATGACGAGCAAGCAAAAATCGATATTTTGCAATTATCACCACAACTCATAGAAATATATACCGCCGTAAGTGCCGAAGTTGCAATTGAAATGGCAAGAAACGCAAAAAAAATATTCAAAACCGATTTTGCCATTGCAACCACAGGTGAGGCAGGACCAAATAAAGGAAATTCAAACACCGAAATCGGGACGGTTTTTATTGCAATAGCCACCCCAACAGCAACAATTGTTACCGAGCACAGTTTTGGGCAACCACGCGAAAAAGTAATCGATCGGGCTGTAAACAAAGCACTCGAACTTTTGCATAAAGAATTATTGAAAAATAAAGAATAAGTTGTTGCATAAACAACTTATTTTTCTTTTCTTTGCACCCTCGAATTATATAACGATTAAAGATAAGCATAATGTCTAGAGTTTGTGACCTTACAGGTAAAAGAGCAATGGTAGGAAATAACGTTTCTCACGCCATGAACAAAACCAAAAGAAAGTTTTCTGTAAACTTACTTAAAAAACGTTTTTATCTTCCAGAAGAAGACCGTTGGATCACACTACGTGTTGCAGCATCTACCATAAAAACTATTAACAAAAACGGACTTGCAGCAGTACTGAAAAAGGCACAGTCACAAGGATTTATAAAATAATCTTGCACCATAAATAAAAACAAAGATGGCAAAGAAAGGCAATAGAATTCAAGTAATTTTAGAATGTACAGAGCACAAAACAACAGGTGTAGCTGGAACATCTCGTTACATCACAACCAAAAACAAAAAAAACACACCAGACAGAATGGAGATCAAAAAGTTTAATCCAATTCTGAAACGTGTAACCGTTCACAAAGAAATTAAATAATAATTAGAAATTTCTAGCAATAAAAATTTCAAATCTATAAAATACCATGGCAAAGAAAACCGTAGCATCGTTACAAACCTCATCAAAAAGATTATCAAAAGCTATCAAAATGGTAAAATCACCAAAAACTGGTGCTTACACATTCGTAGAATCAATCATGTCTCCAGAGGCAGTTGACGAGTTTTTGAAAAAAAAATAATCTAAACATATTTAGGTCAAAAAAAGCTACTTTCAGTTGAGAGTGGCTTTTTTATTTTTATCTTTACCACAGATTTATTTATAGATAATCAGGAGCTGTAAACACGGTCATTTTTTTCAAGTCTGTACCCGTCATCCGCTATATCTTTTTTTGTCTCGTCCCAAAAGACGAGACAAAAAAAGGATGCCGCTACTACCGGGGCTATATGCAAAGATTGTGCTTTTTTTCAATTTGTGATCCAAGTTTATTTTATAAATCGAAAACATATTTTCAATACCAGAAACCAAACCCAGAAATGAGCTTTTTCAAAAAACTATTCTCACCAGAAAAAGACACACCAAGTCTATCCGAACAAGACAAACAAGCACTCGACAAAGGTTTAGAAAAATCTAAAACCTCGTTTTTTGGCAAACTCTCAAAAGCCATCGTCGGAAAATCAAAAGTTGACGTCGACGTTCTTGACAATCTCGAAGAAGTTCTTGTCGCATCAGACGTAGGCGTTATTACCACCCTAAAAATCATTGATCGCATAGAAAAACGAGTCTCAAACGAAAAGTATGTTGGCACCGACGAATTAAACAGCATTTTAAAAGAAGAAATTGCCGCATTACTCTCCGAAACAAATCGTGGCTCAGAAACACAGTTTGTCGTTCCAGCCAACACAAAACCCTATGTTTTGATGGTAGTCGGAGTAAATGGAGTGGGCAAAACCACAACAATTGGCAAACTCGCTAACCAATTCAAAAAACAAGGTTACTCGGTCGTTCTCGGCGCTGCCGATACTTTTAGAGCCGCCGCAATAGACCAGCTTCAAATTTGGGCAGATCGCGTGGGCATTCCAATAGTCAAGCAACAAATGGGCAGCGATCCTGCATCGGTGGCATTTGACACATTGCAAAGTGCCGTTGCTCAAAATGCAGATATTGTAATTATTGACACAGCAGGTCGTTTGCACAACAAGTTGAACCTCATGAACGAACTAACGAAAGTAAAACGCGTCATGCAAAAAGTGATACCAAATGCGCCACACGACGTAATGCTTGTTCTTGATGGCTCGACTGGACAAAACGCTTTTGAACAAGTCAAACAGTTTACTGCAGCAACCGAAGTAAGTTGTTTGGCGGTAACAAAACTTGATGGAACCGCCAAAGGTGGAGTAGTGATTGGCATTTCAGACCAGTTTCAAATCCCTGTAAAATATATCGGCGTTGGCGAAGGCATAGACGACTTACAGGTTTTTAACAAGTTTGAATTTGTAGATTCATTTTTTAAATAAATAATCAATTTATGAACCTCTTCAAAAACATAAACGCAGTCACATGGTATTTTATGAGTATGATTTGTTTCTTGATTGGCTATCTACTTAGAACCACACAACCAACGGTTTACATAGTTGCTTTACTAATTGGTATAATATTTTGTATTATTGGTTTTATAAAACGAACGAGTCGCTAACTCATTTAATTACAGATAGATGCCTACAGATTGTATCGAATATTTGAACACAAAATATTTTTCAGAAATTATAAATGATTATTTGAAACAAAATATCGAATTTTCAAAATTCTACAATCGCTTTCCGTCTATCGAAAATTTTAAATCACAAATTGACGAAAAATCTCTCAACTTCAGCTCAGATATAAGAGCAATACTGCAGTCTGACTTACAAAAACAGTCAATTGATTTGCAAATATCAGACTTGTCTCAAAGCAATATAAATTTACTGGGCAACAACTCAACATTTACAATAACCACAGGACATCAACTGAATATTTTTACAGGGCCGATCTATTTTTTATACAAAATAGTATCAACCATAAATTTGTGTAAACAACTTAAAGAGACTTATCCAAATTTTGATTTTGTACCCGTTTATTGGATGGCAACCGAAGATCATGATTTTGACGAAATTTCATATTTTAACTTAAACAACAAAAAAATAAGATGGAACAAAAACGCCTCAGGAGCCGTAGGACGTTTAGATACTGAGGGTCTTGATGCAATTTATCAACTTTTAGAAAATGAACTTGGCATTGGCAAAACTGCCGAATATCTCAAAACGTTATTTCAAAAAAGTTATTTAGCACACAAAAACCTTGCCGATGCAACTAGATTTTTAGTCAATGAACTTTTTGGATCATACGGACTTGTAATTATAGATGGAGATTCACCAGTCTTAAAATCGATTTTCACAAAAACTATCAAATCAGAATTAGTAAACAATGATAGTTTTAGATTGGTTAACGAAACAATTTCAGAATTTAAAAATTATAAAGTACAGGTCAATCCACGTGAAATAAATTTATTTTTTATAGAAAACGGACTTCGTGAACGCATTATTTTTGACGGAAATAATTATCAAATAAACAATACAAACCGTTTTTTTACTGAAAAAGAAATTCTCGCTTTAGTAGATTCAAATCCTGAAAAATTTAGTCCGAATGTAATTTTGCGCCCACTTTATCAAGAAACAATTTTGCCAAACTTGTGCTACATAGGCGGCGGTGGCGAGCTTGCTTACTGGTTTGAACTAAAAAGTATGTTTGAATTTCACAAAACAGCTTTTCCTATTTTGCTACTACGCGATTCTGTACTTATAGTTTCAAAAAAACAAACCGACAAAATGCACAAATTGAATTTGTCGTTTGCTGATTTATTTTTGAGTCAAAATGATTTAATTAATAGTAAAGTAAATTTATTAATCGATTATAAAATAGATTTTTACGAACAAAAAATTTTTCTAGAACAACAATTCAACAAGCTTTTTGAAATTGCAAAGCAAACGGATAAATCGTTTGCAAATGCGGTTTTGGCACAACAAAAAAAACAAACCAACGGACTCTCGCATCTAGAAAAAAGGTTTCTAAAAGCACAAAAACGAAAACATTCAGAATTTTTATTACAAACATCATCACTTCAAAACGATTTATTTCCTAACCAAAGTTTACAGGAACGGTATTGCAATTTTGCTCAATTTTATGATGATAATTTTATTAAACAATTGATTTTCAAACTAAGTCCGCTTGATTTTTGTTTTAAAATCATCAAACAATAAATCATTCTATTTTCTGTTTTTGTAATATTTTTTAAGCAACTAAAATATAGATTTTTGTTCGTTGTTGTGTGCTGTTTTATAAAGGTACGAAAGGCTTAATTGTTTTACAAATATCACTGACGTTCTATAAATTCGTGACTTCGTCAATATTATTATTAATTATTTGGTTGTAAAACTACTTATTTGGCTTACTTTTGCAAAAATTTTAAAAACATATTTTATAATGGCAACTAATAGAACTTTTACAATGATCAAGCCCGATGCTGTGGCAAATGGTCATATCGGAAACATCTTGGCAATGATCGCAAACAGTGGTTTTAAAATCGTTTCACTAAAATTGACTCAACTTACTGTGGCTGATGCACAAGCATTTTATGCAGTGCACGCTGCGCGCCCATTTTATGGCGAGTTGGTAGAATTTATGTCACGAGGGCCAATTGTAGCTGCAATTCTCGAAAAACAAAATGCAGTAGAAGATTTCAGAACCTTGATTGGTGCTACAAATCCCGCTGATGCTGCTGATGGAACAATCAGAAAAGCTTATGCTAAATCTATTGGCGAAAATGCCGTTCACGGATCAGATTCAGATGAGAATGCTGCGATTGAATGTGCATTTCATTTTGCAACTCGTGAAGAATTCTAGAAAAAAATTTCTTTGAAATAAAAAAGCCATCCCTTTACGGATGGCTTTTTTTTATATGGTGAATTTTGGGTCCCAGTTGTAAGGGAAAAACAAGTTAACCGCGGGCACCCGTTTTTTAGGCTTTTAAGAACGACCAACGCAAGCTCCTTGAAAGGCTTTAAAACTTTGCCTATCGACTATTTTTTTTGGAAAGGCAGCTGGAAACTTGCGCCCAAAAAATATAAATCAATAATCTATTGCATTAAAATCCATTTACCTGAACTAATAAGTTGTTCTGCTTTTTTGAATTTCATTTCGTCGATTTGACCATTCGCAACATTTTGAATTTTTACAGTATCGTTTCTATTAATTTTTGGTTGGTCACGAATGATGGTTTCGGTAACGATTCGTTGCTGTGTTTGACCAGCTTCACGGTTTTCGGCAGAAAGTGAATTGCTGTTAGGTATTTCGTCTTTCGAAGTTTTATAATTTTCTTTTACACGAACTTGTTTTGCTTCTTGCACTATGTTCTGTTGTGGCAAATCGCCTTTGAACAAAAACGAAATTACTTCTTTGTTCACATTATTAAGCATGTTAGAAAACAATTTGAATGCCTCGAGTTTATAGATCAAAAGCGGGTCTTTTTGCTCATGCACCGCAAGCTGCACCGAGGTTTTGAGTTCGTCCATTTTGCGTAAATGCTTTTTCCAAGCTTCGTCTACAATGGCCAATGTGATATTTTTTTCGAAATCTGCAACTACTTGATCGCCATTGCTTTCATAAGCTTTTTTGAGATCAGTCACCACATTTAGTGATTTTATTCCGTCAGAAAACGGCATGATTATTCGCTCAAATTGATTGCCTTCGGACTTGAAAATGCCTGTTATCATTGGCATTGATTCGCGAGCAGTACGCTCATTTTTTTCGTTATAATATTGAAATGCTGCTTTATAGACTTTTCCTGTTATTTCTTGTGCCGACAATTTATTGAAATCATCTGCGGGCATTGGCGACGTAATCGAGAAATATCGAATGAGTTCAAATTCAAAATTCTTAAAGTCAGTGCGTCCTTTATTGCTTTCGACAATCAATTCGCAAGTGTCATAAAGCATATTGGCAATATCTACTTTCAAACGTTCGCCGTGCAAGGCATGTCTCCGTCTTTTATAAACTACTTCGCGTTGCGCATTCATAACATCATCGTACTCTAGAAGTCGTTTTCTAACACCAAAATTGTTTTCTTCGACCTTTTTTTGTGCACGTTCTATAGATTTAGTCATCATTGAATGTTGAATGACTTCGCCTTCTTTTAAACCCATTCTGTCCATGACTTTTGCCACACGTTCTGATCCAAAAAGTCTCATTAGATTATCTTCTAACGACACATAAAACTGTGAGCTACCGACATCTCCTTGACGACCCGCTCGACCACGTAATTGTCGATCGACACGCCGAGAATCGTGGCGTTCTGTACCCACAATTGCCAGTCCTCCTGCGGCTTTTACTTCGGGCGATAGCTTAATATCGGTTCCTCGACCTGCCATGTTGGTAGCAATGGTTACTACGCCTGCGTTACCAGCTTCGGCAACAATTTGCGCCTCCTGTTTGTGCATTTTGGCATTCAAAACGTTGTGCGTTACACCTCGCATTTTGAGCATTCGACTTAAAAGTTCAGAAATTTCTACAGAGGTAGTGCCTATCAAAACTGGTCTTCCTGCAGCCGAAAGTTCTGAAACATCTTCTATAACTGCATTAAATTTTTCGCGGGTTGTTTTATAAATATAATCTTCTTTGTCTTGACGTGCCATTGCTCGGTTTGTCGGGATTTCGACCACGTCAAGTTTGTATATTTGCCAAAGTTCTCCAGCTTCGGTAACGGCAGTTCCTGTCATTCCGGCTAGTTTGCTGTACATTCTGAAATAGTTTTGAAGCGTAACGGTTGCAAAAGTTTGCGTTGCAGCCTCAATTTTTACATTTTCTTTGGCTTCAATGGCTTGATGCAGTCCGTCGGAATATCGACGACCATCCATGATGCGACCAGTTTGCTCATCGACAATCAAAATTTTATTGTCCATGATTACATATTCGACATCTTTTTCAAATAAGGAGTATGCTTTTAGCAATTGAGTTAGCGTATGAATTCGTTCTGATTTTATAGAAAAATCTTGAAATAATTTTTCCTTTTCTTCGGCTTCTGCGTCTTTTTCAAGATTTAGTTTTTCGATTCTTGCAATTTCGGTTCCGATATCTGGTAGTACAAAAAAGTCGGAATCGGTATCGCCAGACAAAAATTTGATTCCGCTGTCGGTCAATTCTACTTGATTATTTTTTTCTTCTATCACAAAATACAAGGCTTGGTCAACTTTTGGCATCTCGCGATTGTTGTCTTGCATATGAAAATTTTCGGTTTTTTGAAGTAGTTGCTTCACGCCTTCTTCACTCAAAAATTTTATAAGTGCTTTATTTTTTGGCAAAGCGCGGTATGCAC
>JBDLWE010000055.1:0-6447 GCA_039804445.1 Bacteroidota bacterium
CTTTCTTTTCTACGTCGTCGCCTCTGAAAAGAAACGAGCCTAACATATCTCTAACTTTCATTCGGTTGGTGTCTGTAGCGGCATCTTCCATGGTGCGCAAGAGCGTTATTTCGCCGTCGAGATATTCGGCTTGGTTTTGTGCGAAATAGCCGACTTGCACGTTGTGGCCCATTTTTATGTTTCCAGAATATTCAAATTCGTTGACTATTGCTTTGATAAACGTTGATTTTCCTTGTCCGTTTTGACCTACAAAAGCAATTTTTGAACCTCGTTCTACCAATAGCGAAATGTCTTTCAAAATGGTTTTATCGCCATAGGATTTGGTAACTTCTTCGGCCTCAATAACTACTTTTCCTGGCACTTTTGATACAGGAAACGAGATGTTCATGACCGAGTTATCGTCTTCGTCAACTTCTATTCTTTCTACTTTATCGAGTTTTTTAATGAGTGATTGAGCCATCGACGCCTTGCTGGCTTTTGCTCTAAATTTTTCGATCAGCTTCTCGGTTTCTTCAATTTTTTTGGCTTGGTTTTTTTGAGTAGCCAATTGTTTTTCGCGAATTTCGTGACGAAGTTCAAGATATTGCGAATATGGTTTGTTAAAATCATAGGCTTTGCCCAACGAAATTTCGATGGTTCGGTTCGTTACATTGTCCAGAAACATTTTGTCGTGCGAAACGATGACAACTACACCGGTATAATTTCTTAAAAAACTTTCTAACCAAATAATACTTTCTATATCTAAGTGGTTTGTTGGTTCATCTAAAAGTAAAATATCATTAGATTGCAAAAGTAGTTTTGCCAATTCAATCCGCATGCGCCAACCACCCGAAAATGTTTCGGTTTGGTTGTTAAAAACTTCGCGTTTAAAACCAAGTCCAAGCAGAATTTTTTCGGTATCGCCAACATAATTATAGCCGCCCAAAACTTCAAAACGGTGCGTATAGTCTGATAAATCTTCTATAATCTGTGTGTATTCGTCACTTTCATAATCGGTTCTTGTAACGAGCTGGTGGTTTATTTCTTCTAGTTTTCGTTCGACGATTTGGATGTCGGTAAAGGCTTGGTAGGCTTCTTCGAGCACAGTTCGGCCCTGTTCAAAATCGATATCTTGTCGCAAAAAACCAAGTCGAACTTCTTTTTCGGTAGCAATTTGCCCAGAATCAGGCTTGAAATCACCTGCAAGAATCTTGAGCATAGTTGATTTTCCTGCACCATTTTTGCCAACAAGTCCCACACGATCGCCAGCGCCCATTCTAAAGGTTACTTCTTCAAAAAGATAGGTTCCGCCAAACGAAATCGATAAGTTGTGTATGTTTAACATTGAATTTTGTAATGTTTAGATAGGATTATACTATTCATAATTGGTATCAGACCGAAAGTAAAACCTAACTTTGAATACCAAATTAATGGTAAATTAATTTTTTTGCAAATGTTAAAAAAAGGATCCAAACTACATAGCATTTTAACAGGAAGTTGCCCCAGATGCCAAAAAGAATCGATGTATGTAGATAATAACATACTACATTTTCATAGAATTTTGAAAATGCACGAAAAATGCGGCCATTGCGGCCTCAAATATCTCATCGAACCTTCGTTTTTTTATGGCGCCATGTACGTCAGTTACGCTCTAAACGTTGTGGTTGGCATCGCTACTTTTTTAATCTCTTTTGTATGGCTAAAAAGTACAATAACCCATAGTTTGTTCACCATTTTTGGCGCATTGATTTTTACATATCCTGTCGTCATGAGGCTTTCACGAAGCATTTACATCAATATTTTTGTGAGTTTTGATAAAAAATTTTTGAAAATATAAATATTTGGGCGTGCCACCAATAAACCAAAAACGCAATCAACAAACTGTTCAGGGCGTTTTTGGTTTTTTGCTGTCGGGCTCTCCATTCCAAGTCCTCGTCTCGTCAAAAAAAGACGAGACTGTGGGCTTTTCATTTCAATCCCTCACGCGGGTTTGACTTAACAAAAGAAATTTCGTAGGAACAAAAAACTTTCAGTCAAAAATTATTTTTCCTTAATGATCTCCAACAACAATTTCTTGGCGCGAAGCAATTTGATTTTTACATTGTTCAAAGGTTCTCCAATTTTATTAGAAATTTCTTGATAAGTCATTTCTTGAAAATATCGCAATTGAATAACTTCTTGGTAGTTAGGTTTTAGTTTTTTGATGTATTGTAGCAGTTGTGCCAAATTTTGTTCATGAATTATTTCGTCTACGATACTTGGCGTATTATCAATTACTTGGTAGGCTTGCTGGTTTTGGTTATCGGAAATTTTTACAAAAATTGACGACTTTTTTTTACGAAGCATATCAATATGTACGTTTTTTGCAATGGCGATTAACCACGTATTAAACTGAAATTCAGGATTGTAAGAAGCAATTTTGTCGAATGCTTTTGCAAAAGTTTCTATTGCAATGTCTTCGGCATCGGTTTCGTTTTCGGTACGTTTTAGCATAAAGCCATAGACCTCGTTCCAAAAATGGTCTAACAAAAAAGTGAAAGCTACTTGGTCGCCAGATTTTGCAAGTGCGATGTAAGCGACTATCTCCAATGTACTGGTTTTGAAAACATATTTGTAAAAAACACGTTGAGTTGGGTGCAAATCAAAATGATTTCGAGAAATGGGTAGTAGTACATAACGTCTTTCTCTTGTAATTTACTTGCAGAAAAACCAAGTGAAAGCCATGTAAAAAAATATCTAAAACCAATTACTCCAATAACTATCTGCCATTCAAATTGATAAATTAGTAATATTGTTGATAATAAAACAAATGCGATTTGGGTGATAAAAAATATTGATAACTGAAATTTATCAAAAAACTTGTAATATCGTGCTGTGGAAACGTGTCGTCGTTTTTGTGCAAACCATTCAAGGAAAGTTGTTTTTGGTACAGAATAGGTAAAAGAATCCATGTCTGAACAAATAGCAGTATTGGCCTTGTTTGATACTGAATTTATAAAAAGATCGTCATCGCCTGAGCGAATTTTCATGTGGTTGATAAAGCCATTTGCAGCATAAAATTCTGCTGTTTTGTATCCTAAATTTCGGCCAATACCCATGTATGGTCGCCCGATTTTTGCCCACGAAAAATATTGTGTAGCAGTTAGCAAAGTTTCAAACCTGATGAGTTTGTTCAAGAAACTATTGTCAATTTTTTCATACGCTCCGTAACCTAGAATAATTGTTTTTTCGTCATCAAAACACTGACTCATTTCTGTAATCCAGTCTTTTGAAATCGGATAACAATCGGCGTCAATAAAAAGCAGATTTGGTTTTGTGGCGGCTTTTATGCCAAGTGTTAGCGCAAATTTTTTGTTGCCCCAAAATGCTTCATTATTTTCTACTTTGACTAACTTTATGTTGTTGTATTTTTTTTCAAATTCTTCGAAAACCTCTAAAGTGTCATCGCGAGAGGCATCGTCTATTAATACAATTTCGAAATTTGTGTATTGTTGTTCTGCCAAAAGCGGAATGTATTTAACGACATTTTCTTGCTCGTTTTTTGCGCAAACAATTACGGAAATTGGAATTTCTTTTTTTACAGATTTTTGATTTTTTTTAGAAAATGAAAATCTGCCAAATACCAAAATATAGTATCCAAACTGAATGGTAATTACGCCTATAAAAAAATAAAATAAAATTGAAAGCATGCCCTAAATTTTGTGAGTCAAATTTTTGCAAAGGTACATTTTAAATTAATACCAAAAAAAGCTAGTTTCTAGGACATTTGTTCATTTCTGTAGCCACTTGACTACTATCTACTTTATTGTTTTTTTCGAGTTCATATATAATGTTGTCATAGTTTTTTTGGTCACGGTTTTGCGACATTTTTTTAGTGGCTTGAATTTCTGTTATTTCTATTTCAAAACCTAAAATAGCACGCGCTTGAAGCATTGTTCGTTTAGAAAAATCAACAACTTTTACAGGATTTTGTTGGTTAAGCTCATATTTATCGACCAATTTTTCTAAGTCATTTATTGTTTCTTGCAGGTTGTGAAGTCGTACTTTTCCATAGACATGTACGGCAATGTAGTTCCAGGTCGGGACATTTTCGTGGTCATACCACGACGACGAAATGTAGGTGTGTGGTCCATTGAAAATGCATAAAACCTCATCGTTATTGAGCAAATGTTTTGACTGTGGATTTTCTAAGGCGATGTGACCAACTAGAATTTGTTTGCCATTGGACATGTTTTCTAACTCGAGTGGAATGTGTGTTCCCCAAATTTTGTTGTTGGTTTGATTGATCAAAATGCCAAATGCATTCGATTTTAAAAACGATTCGATTTCTTGTTGGTTGTGGTTTTGATATATTTCTGGTGTGTACATTATTTTAACTTTTTTATTGGGCTATAGAATATTCACTTCGGCCTCAATATGAATACCGAACTTATCGAAAACGGTTTGTTGAATTTTTTTTGATAAATCAAGAATTTCTTGACCAGTTGCATTTCCATAGTTTACAAGAACCAATGCCTGATTTTTATGAACACCGGCGTCGCCAAACCGCCGTCCTTTGAAACCGCATTGCTCGATGAGCCAACCCGCGGGTACTTTGACTTGGGTCTCAGAAATTGGATAGTTTTTTATGCCGGGAAATTTGGCTTGAACTGTATCAAACAATTTTTTTGAAATGATTGGGTTTTTAAAAAAACTACCGCTGTTGCCCAATTCTGCTGGGTCGGGCAGTTTGCCTTTTCTGATGGCGATCACCGCATTTGAAACGTCTTTGATCGTTGGATTGCTAATGTTGTTTTTTGCAAATTCTGATTGAATATCACCATAGGAGTAGGTGATTTTGTGGGTTTTGGTAGTGAGTTTGAAGGTAACTGACAGAATAATATACTGGTCTTTAACTTCGTTTTTGAAAACCGATTGGCGATAGCCAAATTTGCAATCTAGGTTTGAAAAAGTCGTTGTTTCTAAAGTTTTGATGTTTATGGCTTGACATGACACCATGGAGTCTTTTATTTCGGTCCCGTATGCGCCAATGTTTTGTATGGGTGTGGTGCCAACGTTGCCCGGAATGAGCGACATGTTTTCTAGGCCACCATAATTTTGCGATATAGTCCAAAGTACAAATTCGTGCCAATTTTCTCCTGCCATGCAGGTTACCTCAACATGATTTTCGGATTGGCTGGCGACTGTCTTTCCTTTTAGGTCGATGTGAATTACAAGTGCGTCAATATTTTTGGTCAAAAGCATATTGCTGCCACCACCCAGAATTAGTTTTGGTTGGTTTTGGTTTTCTGCCAGAATGATTTTTAGGTCATCTATTGATTTTATAAAAACAAATTTTTTTGCAACGGCTTCAATACCAAATGTATTGTAGGGTTTTAATTGAATGTTAGGCTGTATTTGCATTTTTTAATATCAAATATTTTTTAGATTTTATAAGTGTTGATTTTGCTGAATTTTTACCACAAATTATACAAACTATCACAAATTTGTTGGTGGTAATAAATTTATTGAGGTGTGCTTTTAACTACTTATTATAATCTGTTGATATTGTACATTTTGCGTTTTCATCATTCTATTTATTAATAGGTCAAATATGTTATCCTTGTTATTTGATCTATTAATTCGGTAGCTAAACTCGTTTAAATACTTTTGAATATGTTCTTCGTGAACCCAAGAAAAGGTGCTTCGTAGCCATGATTTAACTTGGTGAATTATTGTATGTATTTCTTTTGAGGAACTTCCTTTGTTGCTTTTTATTTGAGTTATATCAAATTCTTTCATTAATGGTTTATATCCCGTCCATTGGTCAGTTTTAATTGATGCTGTTTTTGAAATATGTTTATCAAATATTTTTCGTAGTTCCGATGATGAATAATCTTTAAGACGTTCAAAATAAACACGTTTTATTCCACCAGTTTCGGTTGTTTCAATCGCAACAATCAACTTCTTTTTTTTTGAATCGTTACTGCGGCCTTGTTTTAAATTTTCTTTGCCACCGAAAACAAATTCATCAACAAAAACCTGACCAATCATAGGCATGCTCTCGCTACTTGCCATACTAATTCTAACTTTTTTGATAAAGTTTGTCGCCGTTGTTCTACTAATTTTTAAACGATTTGCCATTTGTTTTGTTGAAATCCCCTTGGTTGTCGCACTTAATTCAAAAGCAATTGCAAACGCTTTGCGCAAACCAAATCTTACCCTATGAAACATTGTACCAACGATTGGGCTTTCTATATGATGACACAAATTACAATCCCTAGCGAAATTCTTTTTGCGGATTGTGAATTTTGTATGACTGCAATTCACGCATTTGAAACCATCTTTCCATTTGATTTCTGCTAAATATTCCATACAATCTAAATTAGTTTTAAATCTATCTGTGAAATCTAAAATACTTTGTCCTATAAATTTTTCCATAGTTCAAATATATAAAAATTATAAGTAATTAAAAGCACACCTCAATAA
>JBDLWE010000056.1:0-4587 GCA_039804445.1 Bacteroidota bacterium
CTACACCTACTTTTTTGCCTCGCTTTTGAAATTTTTGAAGTATAGGCAAATATTCTTCGCCATTTACGCCCACGTTTATTGAGCCATTTTTTACCCTAAAACCACTTCCCCATGCAGATCCGCCTGCAGCAGAATCTGTAACTAATGAATTTGCAGACTCGGTATCCATCAAGGCGCGAACTAGTTTGTTGTCTTTATAACCTTGAATCCACGTTGTATCTGTGCCATCGCGATGGTTTTTAAAAACATTGGTCATGTTCAAGGTGCCTTGACTCATGCCGTCTGACACCAGAAAAATAATATTTTTTGCTTTTTTGTTTCTAAAATTTTCAGTTGCTTCTAAAGTATTGTTTGCAACCCCATCAAAAGGGTTTAGAAGTGCTGTACCGAGCGTAAATAAAGAACCGTTTTTGAAGAATTTTCTTCTGTTCATTTTCTAAAATTTTTGCAAATATACAAAACTGATTTAACTAAACAATCAATTATAAATCATCATAATTTTAACAAACAAAATGCACTTTTCTACTAAACCTCTATCATTATTTGGTTTTTTAGTATATCTGCAATGGTTTCGCGTTCGCGAATGAGAACTCCTTGACCATCTTTCCAGAGGACTTCGGCTGGTTTGTAACGTGAATTATAGTTGCTTGCCATCGAGAAACAATAGGCTCCTGCGTTTCTAAAACACAGAATATCGCCTTCTTTTATTTCTGCAATTCGACGGTTTTGCCCAAAAGTATCGGTTTCGCAGATGTAACCCACGACGGTATAAAATCGTTCTTTGCCTTTTGGGTTTGAGATGTTTTCGATAAAATGTTGGCTGCCATAGAGCATTGGTCTAATAAGGTGATTAAAACCAGAATCTATGCCCGCAAATACGGTTGACGTAGTTTGCTTAACCACATTTACGGTGGCAAGAAAAAATCCGGCTTCTGACACCAAGAATTTTCCTGGCTCGAAAGCCAAAGTAAGTTCGCGACCATATTCTTTTTCAAAATCATTAAATCGTTTTGAAAGTTTTTTGCCTAGCTCTTCGATATTGGTTTCGATATCTCCCTTATAATAAGGTACTTTGAAGCCTGAGCCAAAATCAAGAAAATCAAGGTCTTTGAAATTTTTGGCTGCATCAAATAAAATTTCAGCGGCATATAAAAAAACTTCGATGTCAAGAATGTCAGAGCCTGTGTGCATGTGAACGCCATTGATTTGCATTTTGGTATTCTGGACAATGCGCAGAATGTGTGGCATTTGATGAATACTGATTCCGAATTTAGAATCGATATGACCCACAGAAATATTGGCATTTCCGCCAGCCATAACATGAGGATTCAAGCGAATGCAAACCGGAATAGTGGGATACTTGGCACCAAATTGTTCGAGAATAGAAAGATTGTCGATATTGATTTGAATATTGCCATATGAAATAACTTGCTCAAGCTCTTCAAAAGACACGCCGTTTGGGGTATAAATTATTTGTTCTGGCGCAAAACCTGCGTGAAGGCCAAGCTGCACTTCTTGCACAGAAACGGTATCGAGGCATGAGCCCATAGATTTAAAAAGTTGCAAAACTGCTATGTTTGACAAGGCTTTGCAAGCATAGTTGATGCGAAGATTTTTTACTTTCGCAAAAGCATTTGATAGTCGGTTGTACTGAAACTTAATTTTATTGGCGTCATAAACATATAAAGGAGAATCAAATGCTGTGGCAAGCTGAAGTAAATCTTTGGGCGTCATTTTTTTATTTTTTGCAAAAATATTGCAGGTAGTTTAGAAAACCTAATAATATTATGAATATCACATTTTGTAACAAATTGTTGTTTATAAAACATTAGATTAGCATTTTGTTATATCTGAATTATGTATGATCCGTTGGTTGTAATTCACTTTTTCAAATTTTTGACCATATAGATACATAGATTTTGTCAATTTCATAAAAAGCGCTTCGCTCTTTGATAGCAAACATAGCTTTTTAAACTCAAGACCCGAGCGATAGTGAACGGGCGAAGCAATTAGTTTAAATGTCATTTGTTATTTAGAGATCAATGTGGTGAAGTGCAATTGTTATAACTGCACAAAACGGGTTATAAAAAATAAATTTGTGAAATAGTTTAAACCCTAGCCCCGATTGTAGTGGAAATCCTTTTGTACAAAAACCTATTTTTTTGTTGGTCAAAAACAACGACCAACGGAAGTTCGTTTTTGGGTTACAAAAAAAAGGTTTTTGGACAAAAGATTGAAACGTAAAGCGGGAAATGGCTTTTAATAAAAAATAAAATTGTTGCTAAAAAGTTGCTATTTTTTGTTATTTTTGCATCGATAATTTTCACAAACGATACTTTATGGACATTCACGAATACCAAGGAAAAGAGATATTGGCCAGCTATGGCGTTAGGATTCAGCGTGGTTACGTTGCAAATAACCCACAAGAAGCGGTTGCTGCGGCCAAGCAATTGACTGCAGAAACAGGCACGGGTTGGCACGTGATTAAGGCGCAGGTTCATGCGGGTGGTCGTGGTAAAGGTGGTGGAGTAAAATTGGCTAAAAACTTGCAGCAAGTAGAGGAATTAGCAGAGCAAATCATTGGTATGCAACTAATTACCCCTCAAACGCCGCCTGAAGGGAAAAAAGTACATAAGGTTTTGATTGCCGAGGATGTTTACTATCCGGGTGAGTCAGAAACTTCGGAATTTTATATGTCGGTTTTGTTGAACAGAGGTCGTGGTCGCAACATGATTATGTATTCTACAGAAGGTGGAATGGATATTGAGGAAGTTGCCGAGCACACGCCACACTTGATTTTTACTGAAGAAATTGATCCGACGGTTGGCTTACAGGGTTTTCAGGCACGCAGAATTGCTTTTAACTTAGGGCTTTCGGGCAATGCTTTTAAAGAAATGGTTGCTTTTGTAGGATCACTATATAATGCCTATGTCGGGTCTGATGCTTCGATGTTTGAGATAAATCCTGTATTGAAAACGTCTGATAACAAGATTATTGCGGTTGATGCCAAAGTAAATCTTGATGATAATGCGCTGTATCGTCACCCAAAATTGGCAGAGTACAGAGATGTTCGAGAAGAGCGTGCGATAGAAGTTGAGGCAAAAGCTGCAGGACTGAATTATGTAGATCTTGATGGAACGGTTGGTTGCATGGTAAACGGTGCAGGCCTTGCGATGGCGACGATGGATTTAATAAAATATGCAGGTTTTGAGCCAGCAAACTTTTTGGATGTGGGTGGAACGGCCGATGCAAAACGTGTAGAATTGGCTTTTAGAATTATATTGAAAGACCCGAATGTTAAAGCAATTTTGATTAACATTTTTGGAGGAATTGTTCGTTGCGATCGTGTGGCACAGGGTGTTGTAGATGCTTATAAAAACATGGGCGACGCAATAAAAGTACCAATTATTGTGCGATTGCAAGGAACAAATGCCGAAATTGCTAAAGAGCTGATAGACAACTCTGGAATGCCAATTTTGTCGGCAGTTCAGTTTCAAGAAGCTGCAGATCAGGTTCAAGCTGCATTGTCATAAATTTTGATTTTGTATTTTTTTTAAATGCAAAGTATGCAGAAATCGCAAAGATGTGGTGTTATTTTGGTTGATTATTTTTTAAACTAAATTTACCTTTCAAATAGAAAATCTTTCAAACAAAAAATCTCGAACGTAAATTCGGGATTTTTTTATTTTAGAATATCTCGAATGATTTTTAGATGGTGATTGTTATGAACTTCTATAAACCTGATGGATTGTTTAAGATTTAGCATCCCAAAATATGGATGTTGAAAATGACTGTTAGACGGAAGCGTTTTGAGAATATCTAGGCTTTGAACTGCTTTTTGATGCAAGTTTTGCAAATCGTCTAAAGTAATATCGTCAGTAGCCTGAACGGTTTGAGGTGCTTTTGCTCGCCCACGCGGCATTGTGCCTAACGATAGAACTAGTGACCGTTTGAAATTAAATGCTGATTTATAATCGTTTTGATTTGAGTTTTGAAGCACTTTAGAAATGCCGTTGACCACCCGAAGACAGTGATCGATGTGCCAATCGACTCCACTTTTTGAAACGTTTTGGTTTAGGGTTTTATAATGTTCTATAAAATTTGAAAGCGATTGTACTGATTTTTGTATATTAGAATTCATATTAGTAGGTTTTCTTTGAATTTATTTTGTCACAGTTGGTCATTTTACGATCTCGAAATATTTGAAATTTTAGTTTTAGATATAAGCCTTAAACCCATGTTTACTAGAAAGGATTATAAACATTCAACATTTAAATCATCTATTATTTTAAAATAGAAATTTTAGTAATTATTTTACCATTCTATTGGTATAATGTTTTTTTGCTTTAAAAATTCATTAGCTTGACTAAAATGCTTGTTACCAAACCATTTTCCTTGATTTGCGCTCAATGGCGATGGATGTCCAGATTGTAAAATTAAATGTTTTTCTGAATTTATAAATTTTAATTTTTGAATTGCAAAATTTCCCCAAAGCATAAAGACAACGTTTGATTTTTGTTTTGAAACCTGCTCGATTACTGCATCTGTAAATTTTTGCCAATCAAGATTTTTGTGGCTGTTAGGTAA
>JBDLWE010000057.1:0-25064 GCA_039804445.1 Bacteroidota bacterium
TAGTGTCTCAAATTGTAAATCCAATATCGTAAACCAATCCTATTTTATCACAATCTCATAAGGCATAATCACCTGAATACCAGTACGGGTAGTTGCTATCTTGATTTTCTGTAAAGATTTGTAATTCTCTGCACCAATTTCGTTGGCAATTATAGTTGAGGTCGATTGCCCAAACGGACCTTTCTTAAACATATCTTCAAAATTGGTTTCAAAAAATGGTCCTGAGCTGGTTTTATAGTCTTTTACCTTTGCCAGTTTTGCGGCCTCGGCAATTGCATCTTCTAGTCCACCAATTTTGTCGACCAATCCGTTTTTAATGGCATCGTCGCCAGACCAAACGCGGCCTTGCGCTATAGAATCTACTGCGGCCTCGGTCATTTTGCGACCTGCGGCTACTCGTTTCACAAAAGTGCTATAAATGCGTTCGACGCCTTCTTGCGCTTGGTTTCTGACGTTTGGGTCTAGTGGTCTAAAAGGGCTGTAGTCGGCTGCTTTGGCGTTGGTGCTCACGACTTCGGTGTGCAAACCTATTCGGTCAGACAGCACGGTTGCGTTTGGCAACAGCCCAAAAACACCTATAGATCCTGTGATGGTGGTGCTTTCGGCAAAAATTTTATTGGCGTTACAAGCAATATAATAGCCGCCTGATGCCGCTACATTGCCCATAGAAACCACAATGGGTTTTACTTTTTTGGTTAGTTCAAGTTCACGCCAAATGAGTTCAGAGGTCAATGCACTTCCGCCTGGACTGTCGACACGCAAGACAATTGCTTTGACGTCTTTGTCTTCGCGCGCATCTCTAATTGCATCGCGCATACTGCCTTCGCCAATGGTTTCGATATCGCCTTCGCCACCCATTATTTCGCCTTGTGCATAAATCACTTTTATGGTGTTGTCGGCACCGCTATTTTTGGGCAACATCGCTTTTTGAGCTGCATATTCTTGAAGGTCGATGCTGTTATAATCTTCGTCTTTCTCTGTTTTTAATGCTTTTTTAATGGCGTTTACATATTGGTCTTCATAGGCAATTTTGTCTATCATTTTGTTAGATAGTGCCAATTCTGGTGTGCGAGTTAGCAGACTGTCGGCAATTTTGTTGAGGTTTTCGACAGGAATGTTGCGGCTCGCGCTTATTTCTGTAAGCATTGACGACCATACAGATTTGAGCAAAGCAGTAACTTGCTCGCGATTGGCAGCAGACATTTTGTTTTCTAGAAATGGCTCGACGGCACTTTTGTATTTGCCATGGCGAATAACTTCCATTTTGATTCCGGCTTTGTCTTGCAAATCTTTGTAAAACATAAGTTCGGTAGAAAGCCCTTTAAAATCGACCTCGCCAATTGGGTTGAGATAAATGGTGTCGGCCACAGAATTAAGATAATATTCTTTTTGCGAATAAACATCGGCATACGACAATATGAATTTTTTTGATTTTTTGAAATCAAGCAAGGCATCGCGAACGGCTTTGGTTTGTGCCATTCCGAGGTTTGATGCGTTGTTGATTATTGAAATTCCTTTGATTTTGTCGTCGGTTTTGGCAACTTCAATAGCGTTCAAAATATCGGTCATGCCAACGGTTGCTTTGTCTGAAAAAATTTCGGCAAGTGGGTCGGGTGTGCTGCCTGTATAATCTGCAGATACGCCCGAAAGGTCAAATTCTAGTACAGAATTGTCTTTAACAGTCGCTTTGGCTGATCCGCCAAAAATTGCGCCAATCAATATAAATCCAAAAAAGATAATCATAAAGAATACAAAAATTCCGATGATTGTCGATAAAATATTTTTCAAAAAGTTCATACAAATAAATTTAGTAATTAGTAAGTACAAACAACTTTGAATTTGTTACAATTTGTATCCATTTTTTTGATAAAATTTTAGAATAGATTTCAGTTATTTGCAATATGATTCAAAATCAGATTATTCTTTCTTTAGGAAGCAACATCGGTAGTAAACTTCAAAATTTAGAAGTCGCAATTTTGTACATTCACGAAAGTGTTGGCACGGTTGTAAAGGTTTCTAAAGTTTATGAAACGCCGTCTTGGGGTTTTGAAAGCGATTCTTTTTTGAATTTATGTTTGACGATGCATTCTAATAAAACTGCATTTGAAATTCTGGCAGGCATTCAAGAAATTGAAAAAAATTTTGGACGAATTCAAAAAACTGGTTCAGAATACGAGGCACGAACCATGGACATTGATATTATTTCGTTTAATAATGAAATAATAGAATCCGAAAATTTGACAATTCCGCATTCGCAAATGCACTTGCGTAAATTTGTTTTGGTGCCAATGTTTGATTTACAAATAGATTTTATGCATCCGAAATTCAATAAAAGCCTAAAACAACTTCTTGATAATTGCATCGATGATTCTGGCATAAACTGTGTTGCAGAAATTGCGTTGCCATTATTAAAAATTGATTTACAAAAATATAATTATGTAGCTATCGAAGGTAATATTGGCGCAGGAAAAACCACATTGGCTATCAAAATTGCCGAAGATTTTAATGCAAAAACTATTTTAGAACGTTTTGCCGACAATCCGTTTTTGCCAAAATTCTATAAAGACCAAAGCCGTTATGCCTTTCCTTTGGAAATGTCTTTTTTAGCAGATAGATACCAGCAATTATCAGACGATTTGGCGCAATTCGATTTGTTTTCGGATTTTGTGGTGGCAGATTATCACATTTTTAAATCGTTGATTTTTGCAAAAGTAACGTTGCATGACGATGAATTTCGGTTATACAAAACCATGTTTGACATTATCTACAAAGAAATGCCAAAGCCCGATTTGTATATCTATTTATATCAAAGTACCAACAGACTTTTAGAAAACATTAAAAAACGTGGTCGCAGTTACGAGCAAGATATAGAATTTGAATATCTCGAAAAAATAAATCGTGGTTATTTGGATTATATAAAACAACAAAAAGATTTGAATGTTTTGGTAATAAATGTGTCTGATAGAGATTTTCTTAACAATCAAGCAGATTATATTTTTATTCTTGACGAAATCAAAAAAGCAACTTTATAAAAACGTCAGCGTTTCAGGGTGAAATGGCCTTTCAATACTTGTCCGTTGTCAAGTTTGCAAACATACCAATAATCATCTGCAGGCGAATTTTGTCCGTTAAAACTGCCGTCCCACGTTGTGTTTCCTGCGTTTAAAATAGTTAGTAATTTTCCGAACCTATCAAACACAGAAACTTCAAATTTTGGATTGTCGATGGTGCCAATTGCTTGCCAAGTATCGTTATAGCTATCGCCGTTTGGCGAAAAAAAAGTGGCAAGTTTGAATATAGAAAACGCCTCTCTATCAATCGAGCATTGGTTTTTATCGCGAACATAAGCAATGAAATTTCCGCCTTGCGGCAAATTAAAAATATTTGAGTCTTGAAAATTTATGCCATCGATACTAAACTCAAAATTGCTGTTTGTTGTGGTAATTATTTGAACAGCATCACCCGAAACAATCACGTTTAAAATAGTTGGAATTTGTTGGTATTCCAATTCAAAATTTTGCGTGCGCGAACAATTATTTGAATTTGTGATTATAACAGAATAGGTACTTGAAACACCGTTGGTTTCTATAGTTTCTGTTGTTTGGCCAGTATTCCATAGATGCGAAAGTCCTGCATTATTGGTTGTTAAAAAAATTCTTTCGTTTAGACAAACTTGAATTGTTTGATCTGTTAAAATTGGCGAATCTGCGACGTTAACCTGAATTGTTTGTATTGTTGATTTGCAGCCATTATTGTCTGCCTGCACATAAAAAGTTGTGTTTTGTGTCACATCTGGTATATTAAAACTATTCCCTACTGTAAGTGGAATTACAAAATTTATACTATTACTCCATGATATAATCCCTAAAGTAGAAGCAGCGGTTATTGTTATAGGTACATTTGTGCATTTGGTAATTGTGGCACTCACCGATACTATCGGAATTTCGTTTATTGTGGCCGTCACCGCTGTGGCATTTGAGGCAATGCAACCTGCACTTGCGGCGGTTGCATAATAGACCGTCGTAAAATTTATAGTAGGCGTGTTAAAAAAATTTCCTGTTGCAAGCAAATTTCCGCCACTTGGGGCATCAAACCAATTTACTTGTCCAGATGAAGAAGTTGCAGTTAGAGTTACACTGCCCGATCCACAACGATTTACCGACGTAACAGACGAAATATTCACCATTGTTATTGTACTAAAAGTCGCAATTTGTAAAATTGGATCGCCAGGCATTCCGCCATATTCAACAATATATCCTTTTGGTTGGTAGTTGCCCGAAGTGCCGCCGGTGTTTGACAAGTCGTTCCATGAACCCAAAATTCCGACCCCAACAGCAGTAATGTGGGCATAGTCTTCGCCATTCAAATCGTTGGGTTCGTTTGTGTTCCAGTTGGTGTAAACCATGTTTTGACCTGTTTCTGGGCCAGACATCCACCGCCACTGTCCTTCGGTGATTTCGTCTGAACCGCCAATCCAGCCTGCTCCAGAAGACTGTTTTCCAACAAGTTGTGCTTCGTCTGCTGCGGTTATAGTTGCCAAATAGCCTTGGAGACCGTAGTATGTTGTTGTTTGTGCGGCTGTTTTGGCATTTGCCCACGTAATGCCAATATTTGGTGCAAAACGATAATAATGACCGTTTGATGGCAAATAGTTTGCTTGGTCAATTGTTATCGAAAATTTTCTATTGCCCGCAGGATTTACCGAGTTATTTTGAAAAGTAATTGCCTTGATTGCTGTAACTAGCGCAATGTAGGTCGCCTGAGTGCCATTTCCCGAAAGGGTCATTTTTCCGAGAGCGGCATCCCAAGTACTTATTATATTTGGGTGATTTCCTGTTAAAGTCAAAATATCTTGACCGGTAACAAAGCCCTCGGAAATTTGAATATACAAAAAATCAATTCCTGTATCATCGGGGTCTTGAATAGAAAAATCCGTAACAATATTTAACGCTGTTCCCGCGCAATAAAACTGATTGCCGGTTGACAAAAGAATGGGTGCCTGGTTTGTTGTTTGCGCAAAAACAAATGTATTGGCAACCAACATTACTGTTAAAAAAAATATTTTTTTGATCAATTGCATGCTGTAAAAATAGGTTTTATTTCAAAGTGAAATTATTACATTGTCATTTTTTTAAAGATATCCCAAACCACAATTCCTGCTGAAACTGCTATGTTCAAAGAATGCTTTGTGCCGAGTTGCGGAATTTCGATTACGCCGTCACATGCCAATATTGCATCTTGCGACACGCCAAAAACCTCGTTACCCAAAACGATTGCATATTTTTGATTTTTTTGTGGTTCAAAATTTTGTAAAAAAATAGAATTTTCTGTTTGTTCGATTGCAAAAACGTTTACGTTTTGACTTTTTAAGTTTGTAATACATTCAACCACATGCTCACTATATTGCCAATCAACAGTTTCGGTTGCGCCTAGAGCGGTTTTATTTATTTCTTTATTTGGCGGAATAGCTGATATGCCACATAAATATATTTTTTCGACAAGAAAAGCATCTGCCGTTCTAAAAACCGAACCAATATTGTGCAAACTTCGAATGTCGTCAAGAATGATTATCAAAGGTGTCTTTGCTGATGTTTTAAATTCGTCGACTGATTTTCTGTCAAGTTCACTGTTTGCAAGTTTTCTCATGATAATGATTTTCAAAAAAAAACTTCCCGTTAAAGGGAAGTTTTAAATATTATAAAGCATTTAATCTAGCTTTTTGGTGCGGCAACTGCTGGCGCAGCTGGCGTTGGATCTGGCAAAACGTCTCCTTTTATAAAAACGACCTTTGACTCTTGTCCAACAGCATTAGAAGTTATTGTTATTGATTTAGATATTTGTCCGACTCTATCAGTAGCATATTTCACGCCAATTACCGCTTTTGCTCCAGGAGCAATTGGTCCTTGCGGAATACTTGGTACTGTACAACCACAAGAACCAACAGCGTTTGTGATTATCAATGGTTTGGTACCATTATTTGTTAATACAAATTCTCTTTTGCCTTCTGAATTGCGTTCTATGGTGCCATAATCAATAGTTTCTGTGTCAAAAATCATTCCAGCACCATCAACAACTCCTGTTGCAGCCATCATTGGTTTTGACGCAGCAAACTTTTTGGATGCTTCGGCAGACTTTGCAGCTTTTTTAACTATTTTTTTTGTAGATTCTTGTGCAAATGTAGTGCCGACAGCAAACATAATCGCTAAGATTAAAATATTTTTCATTTTTATAAAGTTTTAAATACAATAGTATACAAAATTATAAAAAGAAATGCAGAAGTCAAATAAAAAGAGGTTATTTTTTTGATTTTTTTTAAAGACAACATTGTTAGAAAATTTCATAAATTCGCATTTGTGTTTTAGTTCATTAAAAATATGATTCAACTTTGAAACAGCCACTTAAAGAGCCAAAGGAAACGCCTTTGATGAAGCAGTACAACGAGATAAAACGCAAGTATCCTGATGCTTGTTTGCTTTTTCGCGTAGGCGATTTTTACGAAACCTTTGGTGAAGATGCCGTGCGCGCTTCAAAAATTTTGGGAATCACGCTAACAAAACGCGGCGCAGGCTCAGAAACCGAAACGGCTTTGGCTGGTTTTCCGCATCATTCTATAAACACATATCTTCCAAAACTGGTAAAAGCAGGTCTTCGCGTTGCCATTTGTGACCAACTTGAAGACCCAAAAATGACAAAAACGATTGTCAAACGAGGCGTTACAGAATTGGTGACGCCAGGTGTGTCGATGAACGATGAGGTTTTGCAATCAAAATCAAACAATTTTTTGGCAGCAGTTTATTTTGGCAAAAAAAATATTGGAGTATCGTTTCTTGATATATCCACAGGCGAATTTCTAACCGCACAAGGCAATGACGAATATATTGACAAACTTTTACAGAATTTTCAGCCAAGCGAGGTTTTAGTACAAAAGGCATATAAGGCAGATTTTAAACAACATTTTGGCGACGATTTTCATAGTTTTTATCTCGAAGATTGGGTTTTTAAAGATGATTATGCTGTGGAAACATTGACCAATCATTTTCAAACTATTTCGCTCAAAGGTTTTGGAATCGAAGATTTGCAGGATGGCATTATTGCATCTGGTGCTATACTATATTATCTTTCTGAAACACAACACAATAAACGTCAACATATTACGTCAATTTCTCGCATTGCCGAAGATGCTTATGTGTGGATGGACAGATTCACGATTCGCAATCTAGAGTTGTATCATTCTTATAATCCAAATGCAGTGACATTGCTTGACGTTATTGACAAAACGCTTTCGCCAATGGGTTCGCGACTCTTGAAACGTTGGTTGGCATTGCCTTTAAAAGACATTCACAAAATAAGAAATAGGCACGAAGTAGTTGCTTATTTAAAATCAAATCAAGCGGTTTTAAAGAATATTCAAAGCCAGATAAAACAAATTTCTGATCTCGAACGATTGATATCAAAAATTGCGACAGGCAAAATATCGCCTCGTGAAATCATTTATCTCAAAGAATCATTGGATGCGATAATCCCTATAAAAAATTTGGCACTTGCCAGCACAAATGAATCGCTCAAAACCATTGGCGACAGCCTTCATACCTGCGATTTACTTCGCGAGAAAATCAAAAACACACTCAATCAAGATGCGCCTGTTGCCATTTCGAAAGGAAACGCAATTGCCCGTGGTATAAATAATGAACTCGATGAGTTGCGTGATATTTCTATTTCGGGCAAAGAATATCTTGAAGGAATTGAACAGCGAGAATCTGAAGCTACAGGAATTACGTCGCTCAAGATTTCGTTTAATAATGTTTTTGGATATTATATAGAGGTGCGAAATACGCACAAAGACAAAGTGCCACAAGAGTGGATTCGGAAACAAACCTTGGTGAATGCCGAAAGATACATTACAGAAGAGCTTAAAGAATATGAGTCTAAAATTTTGGGTGCCGAAGAAAAAATTCAAAAACTCGAAAACGATTTGTTTGACCAACTTGTCGCTTGGATAACCACTTATATCAAACCTGTTCAGTTAAATGCAAACCTAATTGCACAGCTAGATTGCTTGACTTCGTTTGCGCAATTGGCTATCGAAAACAAATATGTTTGCCCAGAATTGAATGACAGTTTTGAGTTAGATATAAAAAATGGTCGCCACCCGGTGATTGAAAAACAATTGCCCGTAGGCACCCCGTACATCGCAAATGACGTTTTTTTGGATGCCGAAACCCAACAAATCATCATGATCACTGGGCCTAACATGTCAGGAAAATCTGCAATATTGCGCCAAACTGCCCTCCTTGTATTGTTGGCACAAATGGGTAGTTTCGTACCTGCCGAAAGTCTGAAAATGGGTGTGGTCGACAAGATTTTTACAAGAGTAGGGGCGAGCGACAATATTTCGATGGGCGAATCTACGTTTATGGTCGAAATGAACGAAACGGCATCAATCTTGAACAATATTTCGGAAAGAAGTTTGGTTTTATTAGACGAAATTGGTCGTGGCACAAGTACCTATGACGGTATTTCGATTGCGTGGGCAATTGCCGAATTTTTGCATGAGCACCCATCAAAACCCAAAACGTTGTTTGCTACGCATTACCATGAATTGAATGAAATGAGCGAGTCGCTATCGAGAATTCAAAACTATAATGTGTCTGTCAAAGAGCTGAAAGACAATGTGTTGTTTGTAAGAAAATTAGTTAGAGGCGGCTCGGCACACAGTTTCGGGATTCACGTTGCCAAAATGGCGGGCATGCCACAAACCGTGATTCTAAAAGCACAAAAACTGCTCAAAAAACTCGAAAAAAATCATTCAAACGAAGTTTTAGAAGGCATAAAAACAGAAAAAGACGATATGCAAATGAGTTTTTTTAATCTTGATGATCCACTTTTGGAAGAAATTCGAGAAGAAATTTTGAATCTCGATATCAATACTTTAACGCCAATTGAAGCAATGATGAAATTGAATGAGTTGAAGAGAATGGTGTCTAAAAAGTAAGGATTTTTGAATGCAGAATAGCGATTAACGATTGCAGATTTTAGTCCCGCTTTTAAAAATTAGTAGTTTTGTATATCATAAATTCAAAAATCGTTAATCATCAATCAACAATCGTTAACAAATAAAAAAAATGCACTTCTTATCTCAAGACCTCGAAGATTATATCGAAAACCATTCTGGTAACGAGCCTGAATTGTTGAAACAATTAAACAAAGAAACTTACCAAAAAATTTTGTTGCCCAGAATGTGTTCAGGTCATTTTCAAGGTCGGGTTTTAAGCATGATTTCAAAGCTGGTCAATCCAAAAAATATTCTCGAAATCGGCACTTTCACAGGCTATGCAACGATTTGTTTATTAGAAGGAATTCAAAAAAACGGGCACCTTCATACTATTGATATCAAAGAAGAATTGGTCGATTTTCAACGAAAATATTATGATTTGTCAGGAAAAGGAAATCAAATTACGCAGCATCTTGGCGAAGCAATTGATGTTATTCCGACTATAGACCTAAAATTCGATTTGGTTTTTATAGATGCTGATAAAGAAAATTATATCAACTATTTTAATATTGTTTTACCAAAAATGAATGTTGGTGGCATTATTTTATCGGACAATGTTTTATGGTCGGGCAAAGTAGTTGAACCCTTGCAAGAAAATGATTTGAGCACGAAGGTTTTACTCGAATACAACAAAATTTTGAGCAATCATCCGAATTTAGAAACTGTTTTATTGCCAATTCGTGATGGATTGACAGTAAGTAGGGTAGTTTTTTAATTGTCGTCTTGTCCCACCGAGCGCAGTCGAGGTGCTTTTGTTGAAAAATATTTTATCGTAATTAATTCATAAATTTTGTAAAACAAAAAACCCAAACTTGCCCCAAAAAAATAACCTGTCAAAATATCGCAAGGAAAATGTAGTCCAAGATAAATGCGACTGTATGCAAAGATAAGTGGGTACAAAAAGATAAGTAGGCTGTATCTGTAATATTTTCTTAAAACCATAAATACAAAAACCATTGTCGACATAGAGTTTGTGGCATGGCCTGAAAAAAAACTAAAACTTTGGGATGGTTTAACAACTCGAATCAAAGTGCGAACAAATTCATCGTTACATGGTCGTAATCTTTGTGTGGTATGTTTTACAAATTCTACACTCTCGTTGCCAACCGTCAACAAAATTGAAGTCAAAATGATGATTATTCCTAAATTTTTGATTCCATTTTTTTTGTAAATTAAAAATCCTAATAGTATAAAAAATGGTGTCCAATTGAGTTGTTTTGTAATAATTAACCATAAAAAATCAAATGATTCTGAACCTAGATTGTTTAAGAAAATAAGTACGCTTCGATCAATTTCTAAAAGTTTTTCAATCATTAAAACGTTCTTTTTATAGGGCCTGAAGCTACATTATCGATATCCGTTTTTACTTTCTCAATTTCTGAGGTAACGTTATCTAATACATTGTCAATTTTCAATGGATTCTCGGGAACATGTTGCTCTATGGCGCGGTTAAATCCTTGTTTTGCATTATCAATTTCTTTGTTAATTGCTTGCAAATCTGCACTTTTTGTAATTTCGTGTTTAATGTCGTCGGTCGCATTTTTGAGTTGTGCCATGCCTTTGCCTAATGTTCGTGCGATATCTGGAATTTTGTCTGCACCAAAGAGCATTAGCGCAATCAGCACAATAAAAATAAGTTCGCCACCCCCAATTCCAAACATTTTTTTTTTTTTAATTTGTATAAAAAATTAATCAAATTTTGATTTCACGACTTCTTTTGGCCAAGTATTGTTAGTCACATCTACATCGGCAGTTTCTAGTTGCGGATCTACTTGAATTTTGGCAATAATTTTGTCGGCAGCAATTGTTCGTGATACTTCTTTGTCGTTCAATCGCCAAATTTGTGCAGGGAAAGTTTGTGTTTCGGTAGATCCATCATCAAAGGTCATCTTTACAATTATTGGCATGACCAATCCGCCTGGCTTGTCAAAAGTGATTTGATAAAAATATTTTGGCGATTTTAGTTTCGATTTTTCGTCAACACTAAAATTTTTATCTATAAATTCTTGTAAAGGTCTTACTTCTTGTGCACTAAACGCTTTTTTTGAATCGGACGTTAACCCTTCGGTATCGCTTGGAATCATAAAAACTTGTGGGCCAGTGGTTGCCAGTCGTCGTCTGCGAGATGGTTCGGGTACAATAAAGCCTTTTGGAGTTTCTGTAGTAACAAAAAATTGTTTTACTTCTTTGATGCCTATGTCTGTATAGTCCGTCGTGAAAAACCAACCTCGCCAAAACCAGTCTAAATCAACGGCAGATGCATCTTCCATGGTTCTAAAAAAGTCGTCAGGCGTTGGGTGCTTGAATTTCCAACGGTTTGCATAAGTCTTGAAAGCATGATCAAAAAGCTCGTTACCCATTATGGTTTCACGCAAAATATTCAATCCTGTTGCCGGTTTTCCGTAAGCATTTGCCCCAAACTGATGAATAGTTTCTGAATTGGTCATAATCGGTTCCAAAAAGTTTTGGTTGCCACTCATATAAGGTACAATGTTTTTGGCTGGACCACGTGTAGAAGGATAGTTTTTCTCAAAACTTTGCTCGGCCAAATATTGCATAAAAGTATTTAGCCCTTCATCCATCCAAGACCATTGACGCTCGTCTGAATTGACAATCATCGGAAAAAAGTTGTGACCAACCTCGTGAATAATCACGCCCAACATGCCGTATTTTACGCGATCAGAATATTTTCCATCGGCATCTGGACGGCCAAAATTCCAACAAATCATAGGATATTCCATGCCTTGATCTTGAGCATTTACTGATATTGCTTTTGGGTAAGGATAATCAAACGTATATTTTGAATAGCTTTTCAGGGTGTGAGCCACGGCGCGAGTCGAATATTGTTCCCACAAAGGGTTTCCTTCTTTAGGATATAACGAAACTGCCATCACCGTTTTATCATTTAACTTTACTGCCATCATGTCGAGTATAAACTTTCGTGACGTAGATATTCCAAAATCACGAACATTTTCTGCTTTGAATTTCCACGTTTTCTTTTTATCAGAAAATGACGATTCTTTTGCAGTAGCTTCAGCCTGTGTAACAATAACAACCGGATTTTCATAAGACGTCAACGCCTTGTTGTATCTCGCCATTTCCTGTGCAGTAAAAACGTCAGCACGATTTTGCAAAACACCAGTAGCATCCAAAATATGGTCTGCCGGTACCGTAATATTCACATCATAGTTTCCAAAAGCAAGTGCAAATTCACCCGTACCCCAAAATTGCATATTTTGCCAACCTTCAACATCATTATAAACTGCCATTCTCGGAAAAAACTGTGCCAAAACATAAAGGTTATTGCCGTCTATGTCAAAATGTTCATAGCCAGACCTGCCACCGTCTAGCATATAATTGTTGATATTATAATTCCATTTTATCGAAAACGAAATTTTTTCGCCTTTCTTGAGTGGTTTGTCCAAGTCAATACGCATCATGGTTTCGTTGACCGTCGTTTTCATTGGTTTGCCCGATGCATCTTTCACAAAATCTATCTTGAAACCACCATCAAACTTTTGTTCTAAATAGTCTCTCGAAAACCCCTGAACACCCATAGATGGTTCAGTTTTATTGCTCGAAACCAATGGCGTTTTAGATGTTTTTGACATAATATTCTGGTCCAATTGCAGCCACAAATATTCTAAAGATTCTTTGGCATTATTGGTGTAAGTAATGGTTTCTTGACCATACAAAATTTGCTTTTTGTCGTCAAGTTCAATATCCATTTTATAGTCGGCTTGTTGCTGATAATATTCTGGACCAGGCGCGCCAGACGCTGTTCTGTACATGTTCGGCGTGGCCAACAAGTCATACATTTGTCTAAACTTGTTATTGTCTGAGTGGCCTTGCTCTTTAACTTTTGGCGTTTCTTTTGTTTCTTGCGAAAAGCCATTGTTTTGCAAAACACCAAACAGCATTATGGTAAATATGATTTTTTTCATAATAATTATAATAAAGTATAAAAATAGTATTTTTATTGGTGAACGTTTCTAATTACTAAAATTTTAACATTTCAGAATATTGATTTACAGTAAAAAGCAAACTATTTTTTTGACCGTTGATATTTGTTTGAATAATATTTTGTTGTTCAGCATTTAAGGCCAGCATAGCAGCATTTTCTATCTCGAATGTTTTTATTTTAGAAATGTAGTTTATCACAAAATAACAAACCACAACATTGGTTTCTAATTCTTTATATTTAAAAATTAATGACTTGGTTCTGCCGTTTATTTTGATATTTATTTTTTCAATCAAATATTTTTTCATCAAATCTGCGTCTTCTTTTGCTTCACTTGGTTCACAAACAGCAACTTTTTTAGCATAATGTTTCGACAATACTTTGTTTAAATCATCAATAAAAATCCGAGAGGTAACTTCAATTCTCTTTTTTGAAACATTATGATTTATTTGATAAATCGAAACATAAAATTTGTGCATAGCAAACGATGACATCACAAAAATAAGCACAAACAATACACCAAAAAATATTTTTTTCATACCACTTAAAACATTATCAAAATCTCAGTCAATTTCCTTGGGCGTTCCCTCGTCCGAAAAAAGACGAGGTCGGGCTGTTGTTTCAATCTGTCATTTCGAGTAACGAAGCAATCTTTTTTAGAGATTGCTTCGTTACTCGAAATGACAGGATTTCCACGACCATCCCTAACGCTGGTGCAACCTTTGACCAAGTTATTAAAACCTACCTAAAATAACTCGTTGGGTGCAATTATTAATAATTTCCAGAAACCACAATAATTTCCAGAAAAAAAGTGACAAATAATCCAATTCTTGAGTTTACACAGCTATATTTCGCTATCAAAAAGCGAAGCGCCTTTATAAAATTCATAGAATCGATTTACCTATGTGGTCTAAAATTTAAAAAAATGAATTATGCCCAACGAGTTCAAATATATAAAATTTGTCTATTATCTAAATCAAACGTAAACCAAAAAAACCTCCAACTTGGTTATACTTGGAAGTTTTTTTTATTTTTCAATTCAAAATATCAAACAAAAATCTATGCCAACATCGTAACAGGATTTTCAAGATATTGTCTCAAAGTTTGCAAAAACTGTGCGCCCGTTGCACCGTCAACCGTTCTGTGGTCGCAGGCCAATGTTACTTTCATGGTGTTGCCCACCACGATTTGTCCGTTGCGAACAACCGGTTTTTCAACAATAGCACCTACTGACAATATCGCTGAATTTGGCTGATTGATAATCGATGTAAATTCAGTAATACCAAACATTCCAAGATTAGAAACCGTAAATGTGCTTCCATCCATTTCTGAAGGTTGTAATTTTTTTGATTTTGCGCGACCTGCCATATCCCGAACCGAACTTCCAATTTGAGTCAGACTCATTTGGTCACTAAATTTCAAAACAGGCACAACTAGACCATCTTCTACAGCCACAGCTACACCAACATTCACGTGATGATGAATCAGAGTTGCATCTTCGGACCATTGCGAATTGACTTTTGGGTGCTTTTTGAGTGCCATAGCACATGACTTGATGACCATGTCGTTAAACGAAACTTTGGTGTCAAGCAAGGTGTTAATGGTTGTACGAGATTTCATTGCTTCATCCATCGCCACTTCTATTGTTAAATAAAAATGCGGTGCTGTAAATATCGATTCGCTCAAACGTTTGGCAATAATTTTGCGCATTGTCGAGTTTTTGATTTCTTCAGTATATGTATTGCCTGCTGGAACAAACGATTTTACTTCGGCTTGTGCGTTGTTTGCTTGTACTTGAGGCACATGTGCGACAGCAATATTTTCCGTCTGTGAAGATGCTTTGAAATTTTCAATATCAGACCTGATGATTCTGCCGTTTTCGCCAGAACCTTGTACTTCATTGATATTAATGCCTTTTTCAGCAGCGATTTTTCTGGCCAATGGCGAAATAAAAACACGACCATATGTTTTGGTTACGACTGCATCTGGTAGAAGTAGTGACGCAGTTTCCTTGGTTTGAATTGTTTCCGTTGGCGTCGAAGTTGTGTATTGCTTTGTCACAGGCGCACCGTTTACAGCCGAACTAAAATCTGCGCCTTTTGGTCCGATAATCGCCAAAACGCTATCTACAGGGGCGGTTTCGCCTTCTTGTGTGCCAATATATAAAAGTGTTCCTGCATTGAAAGACTCAAATTCCATCGTGGCTTTATCAGTCTCAATTTCTGCAAGAATGTCACCTTCTTTGATTTCATCGCCCACTTTCTTGAGCCATGTTGCCACAGTGCCATCGGTCATTGTGTCTGACAATCTTGGCATGGTTACAACAATTAGTCCTTGTGCAACAGCTGTTTTTGTTGGTGCTGAAACTGGAGCGTCGTTATTTTTTTCGGAAGTTGTAGAGGGTTTATCTTTAATGACTTCCATTGCTGTTTTGCCATTCAAATATTGAGTGATGTCTTCGCCTTCTTTTCCTATAATTGCCAAAAGCGAATCTACTGGCGCGGTTTCGCCTTCTGGAATACCTATGTGCAAAAGCGTTCCTTCATTAAAACTTTCAAATTCCATAGTGGCTTTGTCGGTTTCGATTTCTGCCAAAATATCGCCTTCACTAATTTTGTCGCCCACTTTTTTGAGCCATGTAGCAACGGTTCCTTCGGTCATGGTGTCGCTCAATCGCGGCATTGTGATTACTGTTGCCATAGTTAAAGTCTGTGAGGTATAAATGGATAATTTTTCTCTTCGTAAACAACGTCATAAAGTTGGTCGATTTCTGGAAACGCACTTTCCTCTGCAAAAGTCACACATTCTTCGACCAAGGCCTTCACGCGTTCGTCAATGGCTTCGATTTCTGCATCAGTGGCATATTTTTCAGCCTTAATAACGTCTAAAACTTGTGTGATTGGGTCAATTTTTCGGTATTCTTCAACCTCGTCTTTGGATCTGTAAAGTTGCGCATCAGACATTGAATGACCGCGGTATCTATACGTTTTCATTTCAAGAAAGGTTGGGCCATCGCCACGTCTTGCTCTTTCGATAGCTTCGTGCATGGCTTCGGCAACTTTTACAGGATTCATGCCGTCAACAGGGCCGCACGGCATTTCATAGCCTAAACCAAGTTTCCAAATATCTGTATGATTAGCAGTTCTTTCTACCGATGTTCCCATGGCATATCCATTGTTTTCGACTATAAAAACTACGGGCAGTTTCCAGAGCATTGCCATATTAAACGTTTCGTGAAGTGAGCCTTGACGGGCAGCACCATCACCAAAATAGGTTAGGGTAACGCCGTCACGACCAAAATATTTATCGGCAAATGCCAAGCCTGCCCCGACGGGAATTTGAGCGCCAACAATGCCGTGCCCACCATAAAAACCATGTTCTTTAGAAAAAATGTGCATCGAACCACCCATTCCTTTTGATGTTCCTGTTACTTTTCCCAGAAGTTCAGCCATTACTCGTCGTGGGTCAACACCCATTCCAATTGGCTGTACGTGGTTTCTGTAAGCCGTTATCATTTTGTCTTTTCCGAGTTCCATGGCATGCAACGCTCCGGCTAGAACTGCTTCTTGACCATTATATAAATGTAAAAAACCGCGTACTTTTTGTTGGATATAAAGTGCTGCGAGCTTGTCTTCAAATTTGCGCCAGCACAACATGTCTTCATACCACTTTAAGTAAACTTCTTTTGTAACTTCTTTCATTTGATTTTTTCTTTGATGAATTGTAATCTTGAATATAATTGCTAAAATGTCGCAAAATATTTCCTTATACAATTTTACGATTTGCAAAAATAATACATTCGATGCTACTATAAAATTTTTATTGCAAATTTTAATAGTTTTTCAAAGGAAGTTTTTGTCAAACATTAATGGCAATAAATTTTTGAGCGAATCAGATTTATAAATTTGTCCTTCGGCTCCCATAAAATATATTTCGATGGGTTGATCTTGGTTTACTTCGTACTCGGCAATAGATTGTCTGCAAGAACCACAAGGCGGAATTGGAGAGGTATTTGGCACATCGTCTGCGGTTGCGGTGATGGCCATTGTTAGAATTCTAGCATCAGGAAAATTGGCGCCTGCATAAAAAATAGCTACTCTTTCGGCACAAAGCCCAGATGGATAGGCTGCGTTTTCTTGGTTTGAACCCAAAATTATTTCGCCATTGTCAAGGGCAATTGCTACGCCGACCCGAAATTTTGAGTACGGCGCATAGGCCTTTTTTCTGATTTCGGTTGCTTTGCGCATCAAAATGCTGATTTCGGCAGGCAGGTCTAACAAACCGTCAAAAACTTGAAAAGTCGATTCAATTTTTATTTCTTTCATTAATTTTTTTGACTTCAAAAACGTTTAATTTTTTATGTAAATGTACTTATTTTTTTTGCTAAAAAAATCCAAACTTCTTAAATTAGAAATTTGGATTTTATAAAATTTTTTGAAAATTGTTATTAATTGTTTTGATATTTTTCACCAAAATTGAATGTTAGTGAAAAACGAAGTGTGTTTTCTAGCGGATTTCGAACTTGAGATGCCGAAAACAGATAAGAAACATCGAGCTTTACAACATTGTATTTGAAACCTGCACCAAGCGAAAAGAATTTTCGGGCGCCTTTCATTTCATTTTCGTTAAAATATCCAAGTCGCAGTGCAAAAGAATCTTGGTAGTTGTATTCTGCGCCGATAGAATAAGTAACTTCTTTCATTTCTTCGGCAAAACCGCCTGGTGCGTCACCAAATGATTTAAATAGTCCGTCGGTCCAACTAATTTTGTTATAGTCGTTCACGGCTTGTGATCTTTCTGATGCGCTTATCGTTCCGTCGCCATTAATATCTGGGTCTATGGGCGTTGGTACAAGAAGTTTTCCTAATTCTGCCAAAACCGTAATTTTGTTATATTCGTCAAAGCCAAAGTCATATCCTGCGCCAAGTCGCAAGTTTGCTGGCAAAAAATTGGCATTGAAACGGGTGTCATCATAGTTTATTTTAGGACCAAGATTCTGGAAATTAAAACCTGCGCGCCATCGACCATTAAAACTTTCGAGAGCCACTTCGTCTGACTGAAAAAATCCTGAAACATCTACCGCAAAAGTCTGCGCTGCGGCAGCATCGCCAGATTCTGTTGCAATCCTGAGGTTTGATCGAATATATCGAGCGGCAATTCCCATCGAAAATTTTTCTGACAATTTTAATGAATAAGACCCATCGGCAGCCAATTCGTTTGGGAAGACATTTCCTAGAGGATCTCCGTTTACGTTGGTTTGATTAATTTCACCTAGTCCAAAATATCGTAAACTTCCTGCAAATGCGCTTCGTTCGTTTAATTTAGTAAAAAAAGTAATTTGTCCTAATGATATATCGTTTACAAGGCCTGTTAGATAAGGTGTGTAGCTTGCAGAAAAACCCATTTTGTCTTCGGCAAAGGCATATTTGGCAGGGTTGTATTGCTGCGAAAAGGCATCCATAGATGTGGCAACTCCTTGGTCGGCAAGTCCAGCAGACCGCGCATCGGCAGCCACCATCAAAAACGGAACGCCTGTGGTAATGACGCGGTTTACTTGTGCTTTTGCGCTAAAAATTAAACTTGCGAAAAGCATTATAAAAAATATTCTCTTCATTATTTTTATTATATAGTTAACAAATATACTATTTTCCTACAATATTACTAATTTTTCATACTTTTCTATTCGTTGGTTTGACAGCAAACTTTGAACAGTAAGTTTATAAACATAAACACCTTTTCCTAGTTTATCACCAAAATCGTCGCGTCCGTCCCACGTTATTTCTCTAGATAAAAAACCTTCGGTAGTGATTGTTTGATTTTTTGTGCAAACTATTTTTCCAGAAATTGTAAAAACTTGCACCTGCACTTGCAATGGTTCAAACGGTTTGTTGTGCGTAAACCAAAATTGAGTATAATCTACAAATGGGTTTGGATAGTTCAAAACATTGGTTAGCGTTATTTCTTGATCACTCACCACCAAAAATTGAATTTCGACCACAATCGGGTTATTATAAACATCCCAAGCACGAAGTTTTAAAGTATGAAGTCCAACTGACAAATTTCTGAACGGAAATCGCAATTTTCCTTTTTTGAAATTATTGGGCTCGGTTTCATAATAATCATTCAAGATAATGGGTTTTGTTTCGTTTCCGTCTAGAATACCTATTATGTCATGACCAATTCCGCTGGCTGTATTTATGCCGTTTTCGTCTTCAAGAAACGCGAGTAAAAATGGAGATTCGTTGGTAATTCCGCCAGAAACAAACGATTCGTCGTTCATGTAAAGTCGGGCAGATGGTGGCGTATTATCGGCAGGAGCATTGGTGTTTACGCCACCAATTTTTATATCTGTATCAAAACCTGCTTGGTTTTCTAGCAAATTTGATTTTTTGCTATAGAATGAAATTCTGCCAATGCCAAGTGGTACGCGAATGTCTCGTGGAACTACGAAACTAAATTCAAACAAGCCATTATTTATTGATGCATTTCCTCTAAAAATGGTCTCGCCAAGCGTTACAAAATTCATGATTTGAAGTTGTCCGTTAAAGTCTGTGACGCCATCGTTGCCCAAAGTTTTTCGGGTTATGGGTTTGTCAAAAATATTGACTGCCAAATCGCCATTGTAGTTTGACAATAAATTGTTGCTTTGTTCGTCTCGTACTTCGCCAGAAATTTTCATTGTAGCAAGTGCCTTAAAAGCGTCTGTAGGTTGTGAGACAGGTATGTCATTTACCTTTGTGAGTAAGATTTTAGGTTTTGGCAGCGACAGATTTATGGCGGGATCGCCTATATAAAAAACCATTAAAGCGGGGCTGTTGTAGCTGTTTTTGGCTTTTCGCAATGCCTCGGCCATCGAACCAAGTGAGTTTGAATTTAGTCCGTATAAATTTGCAGAAAGCGCATTATTGATATCTAGCCCTGTAGATATAAAAATTTGTCTTGTTGTTGTAACCAAAGAAATAGCACCACCACGAGGATTGTCAAATAAAATTTCGCCTCCAGATTTTTTAAACGGATTGTCAAATCTTGTAAATTCGCAAGTGATAGTTACAAATAGCGGATATTTGTATTGATTGGATAATGTGAGTCCATCAGAATTGTCCCAAAGTCGTTCGGCGGCCAGACCATCTTCGCCACCGTGACCAAAATAGCTAAAAACCAAAGCGCCTTGTTCAAAAGAATCGATTAAATCTTGACGTGCCTTGGGATAACGTTTGCCGCCTGCCGCAGTTTCTTGTAAGTACGAATCTGAATGAATTTTTTTTAGATTCACAAATGGTTTACCCGCAAAAATTTGATCGCCAAGATTATCAAGGCCTTGTTGTAATGTAAATTCGCCCTGTTTATCAACATCGTCAGAAATCAATACAAAATTATTGCGCCAACGCCCGAATGATTTTATATCGTGATATTCAATGACTTTATTGACCATCTCGTCGGCCTGCACGGCATTGTTTACCAACATTCTGCCTACGGCAATGTCTAATCCAGATACAGAATTGCTTTGCATATTGCCTTCATTAATATCCATAAGACCGTAAAAATCATCAGAAATAAATGACGATTGCAATGAAAAACTTTGAATGTCGTAGTAAATAGGCACAAGACACGAATTTGTTTTCAAGATATTGCGTGGGTCAAAAGATGTATCGCCAAACAAACAGAGATATTTTATTTTTTTTGAAGGCGACGAAGCATTTTCATAAACATATTTGACAAAATTTCTGATTGCAGCAATGTCTTGCTTACCCGACGAAAATTCATGATAAATCAAATCAAGATTAACCACCTTGACGTTCATCTGTGAGTTATTTCGATGAAAATTTGCCAATTTTTCGGCTTGACCGTTTAATATATTTGGCGTTATTATAAGGTAATCAACGTCTTGAAATTGATTTTGTGCGTTTTTAAAAATCGTGCCTTTTAGGTTTTGGTTTGCAATACGAGATTGTGATTCTTTTGTGGGTAAATAAAAATCAGCATTGTCTATCGCAACATATTTTCGAACCTCGCCCAGAGTCGCTTTTACTATAAAAATATTTTGATTATTGTTTGCTGTGTTTTGTACGTTATATTTATCGGTAATATCCCAAACCTGCGAAATGTTGGTGGCGTTAGAAATTTGAAATTCGCCAACGCCAGCAATTGTTGCCGCTTGATCTACTTGAAAACGAAATTGTTTTCCAAATCCGGTAAGTTTTTGTTTATATTTGATACTAATATAATCTAAAAAACCTCGCGAACTTGGCACACTATTATTGTTATACTTTAACCCGATTTTAATGTTTTCGGTGGCCGGAAAATTATAAGTCGCACTATTTTCTGAACCAAGAACGCCAGAGTTTACTACTAGTCCAGAAAAATTTAGGTTGCCAAGTACGGTCCCATTTGCTATTATCTCAAAATTTGTGGAAGTAAACGACGCGCCAACACCTGCAACAGTTATAGAGGCTGGAGCAATAGCATCAAAATTTGCTAACGACAGATTAAATTCTTGTTCAGCATTGATATTAAAGCCTTCGCCAAACCATTTCCTGCCGAGTCGGGCAACATTTACAAGGTCTTTTTCATAAAACGTTGTGGCATCAAAATTTGTAAAAACCGTTCCTGAGCCAGAAACGTTGGACAACGGTGAAATTCTTTTGCCTGTGCCGCCCTGAGCTGTAATATAATAAAAAGACCGATTTTCGTAGAGGTTATTATGTGTTTGATTTTCGGCATCCCAATTGTCAACACCATCGGCATAAAAAAGTATGAAATCATTATCGTTAAAAACGCCATCGTTTTCGCCAGAAACCTGAATTGCATTTTGTACTAAATCAATGGGATATGCAACATTGTTTTGCAAAGGAAGCATTTGTCCGCCATTGCCATAAATCTTAAAATTTCGTGGGTCGCTATCAGTATTAAAGCCAAGTTGTTGCAAAAATTTTTTTGATATTTTGTAAACTCCGGACTTTGCAACAAAAAATTGAAACCATTCGCCATTTGCTAAAATTGAGTTCGTAATTACATTGGTATTAAATAATTGATTGGCACGTTTGCTACTTTCATTTTGAATTTCATAGTCAAACGAAACAATTTTTTTAAACCCATTTTCGTCCTTAATAATAGGTGCGAGTTTAATACAACAAAAATTTTCGTCACGTGATGCAATGTTTGTTGCTGTTTGCGAAAGCGCTGATTTAATTTTTGTTGATTCTAAATCTTTTAGGTCATTTTTAGAAATATATTCATAAACGACGTTGTTAATTAACAAACTAGCCTCATCAATTGGCGTAGAGATTTCAAATTTTGTTATAAAAAATATTGTTTTGGATACGTCGTCAAATAAAAAGTTGGCAGGTTGAAAATTTGGGATATTAACAAAAAAATCACCGCTGGACAGTAAGTCATTTTTATTCCATAATAATTTGCAATTGCCTTTGTACTGTGCAATTACAGACCATGAACAAAACATTACTAAAACGCCAATTTTTTTTTTCATTTAATTATAAACGAGTAATTATATACAATATTACAAATATATTTTATTAAATAAAAAAAAGCGTGGCATAATAACGCACCTGTTACACCGTTATATGTTTTTACAAATTTGGTTTCGTCTTAAATATTTTAATAAAATTATTTGCGGCTTATTGGTTTTTTGCTATATTGCACACATTATTTATCACTTACTAAAAGTATGAAAGTCAACAAAATTAAGGCAGTAAAATTAGTGTTATCGATAGCATTAATACTTGGTATTGCTAGTTGTAGCAAAAAATCAAGTTCGAGCAACAAATCAACCGCAACCGGTTGGGCACTCAACGACAAAAATGGGGGATTCAAAATAAACACAAAATTTAAAACCCCACCACCAGCACCAGGTCTAGTTTTGGTCGAGGGTGGCACCTTTACAATGGGAAAGGTTCAAGATGATGTGATGCACGATTGGAACAATTCGCCAAATCAACAACATGTTCAATCGTTTTATATGGATGAAACAGAGGTGACAAACGCCATGTATGCAGAATACCTTTATTGGGTAAAAACAGTTTTTCCTCCTACAGAAGACAATTATAAAAATATTTATGATGGAGTTGTGCCAGACACTTTGGTTTGGAGAAATCGTCTTGGTTTTAATGAAAGCATGACCAACAATTATTTGCGTCATCCAGCCTATGCATTTTATCCGGTAGTAGGAGTAAACTGGATTCAAGCAACAGAATTTGCTAAGTGGCGTACCGACCGTGTTGCTGAAAATTCGCTTGAAAAAGCAGGTTTTCTAAAGAAAAATGCAAAGATTACAGATATTAGTGCCGAAAAGAATTTTAGTATGGAAACTTATTTAAATGCGCCAACCAAAACTTTTGGCGGTGACGAAAAAATAGTTTTGAAAGGTAAAAATGGTAAAGCGAAAGCCAAAACTGTCAAAGGTTCAAAAGATTCGCCATCTGTAAAACAAGAACCAAGCAACATTTATGCTCAAACTTCAACGGGTATTTTGCCACAAGAGTATAGACTTCCTACAGAAGCTGAGTGGGAATATGCTGCTGCTGCTGATGTTGGTACAAGAGAATATAACAACTATAAAGGACAAAAAAAATATCCTTGGAAAGGAAGTTACACACGATCGGGCAAAAGACAAGTTAAGGGTGATCAATTAGCAAATTTTAAACAGGGTAAAGGTGACTACGGCGGAATTGCAGGTTGGTCTGATGATGCAGCCGATATTACGCAAAAAGTAAAATATTATCCACCAAATGATTTTGGACTTTATGATATGGCGGGAAATGTTGCAGAGTGGGTAGCAGATGTTTACAGACCAATGGTAGACGATGAAGCAAATGATTTTAATTATTATAGAGGTAACGTCTACTCAAAAAACAAAATTGGCAATGACGGCAAAGTTGAATTGGTGACAACAGAAAATATCAAATATGACACTGTAAGCAACGGAAAAATTCTTGCCAGAAATTTTCCTGGGCAAATTGCAAAAGTTCCTGTTGATGAAAAAGAAACATATTTGAGACAAAATTTTTCACAGTCGGATAATAGAAATTTCAGAGATGGTGACAAACAATCTACCCGTTATTTTAAATTTGGTAGCGACGAAGACGCCAAAAAGCAAAATGATTCTAAACGAATGTATGATTCTCCTGTACACAATGTATCGAAAGATTCATTAGACGAAATGGTTCGTCAATACGATAAATCAAACAAAAGAACAACTTTAGTAAACGACGAGGCGCGAGTTTATAAAGGTGGCTCGTGGAAAGACAGAGCCTACTGGCTAGACCCAGCACAACGAAGATATTTTCCGCAAGATATGGCTACAGATTATATTGGTTTTAGATGTGCAATGTCTAGAGTAGGAGCTAAAGCAGATAAAAGAAAAAGAGTTAGAAATTAATTTGTAACTATAATTATAAAAAAGCCCTTTAAACAGGGCTTTTTTTATGGTCTAAATCGTAAATTTGTTTAAATTTTATTTCAAAAAATGGCTTTATGACAATTGCAGCACTTCATCAAAATTTTTTAGAATGCGATGGCATTCGAATCGATAACAGAAAAATTGTCGCAAACGACATGTTTTTTGCAATAAGCGGCGACAATTTTAATGCCAATACTTTTGCAAAAGACGCATTGGAAGCTGGTGCAAAATATGCCATTATAGATGATCAAGATTTTTATGTCGACGAGCGTACAATTCTAGTGCAAAATGGGTTACAAACCTTGCAAGATCTCGCTACGTTTCATCGCAATTTTTTGAATATTCCAGTCATTGCACTTACTGGGAGTAACGGAAAAACCACCACCAAAGAGTTGATAGATATTGTTTTGAAACAAAAATTTAGAACAACAGCAACGGTTGGTAATTTAAACAATCATATCGGCGTGCCTTTGACATTGCTATCTTTTACAAAGTCTACAGAAATCGGTATTGTAGAAATGGGTGCAAACCATCAAAAAGAAATTGAATTTCTGTGCGAGTTGGCATTGCCTGATTACGGATATATCACAAATTTTGGTAAAGCCCATCTCGAAGGTTTTGGCGGCGTAGATGGT
>JBDLWE010000058.1:0-13341 GCA_039804445.1 Bacteroidota bacterium
AAATGATAAGTCTGTGCGGTCAAGAATAAGTTTACAAATAGCAAAGTGAAGACGAATTTTTTTTTCATATTTTTAATTTTTTTAAGCATCGTTAAACCTTTAAAGGTATATCGAGTCATAATATTTATTATAAATCTACTTTGAGCGACGAGCAACATTTTATTGAAGCACTTCTAGGCCTAAAAACGCAAAACATAGCGTTTCAAAAACTTGTGCAACAATATCAAAAACCACTTTATGTTCTAGTCAGAAATATTGTTTTAAATCACGATGATGCCGATGACGTTTTGCAAAACACATTCGTAAAAGTATATCAAAATTTGTCAAAATTCAAAGGTGACAGTAAACTTTTTACGTGGATTTATCGCATCGCAACCAACGAAGCTATAACGCATTTGAACCAAAAGGCTCGTCGAAACGGACGCACAACACTCGAGTTTCAACAAAAACAAATTGACAAACTCACTGCTGATATTGATTATGACGGCAGTGAAATTGCAATTGCTTTGCAAAAAGCAGTGGCACAATTGCCAGAAAAACAACAGTTGGTTTTCAAAATGAAATATTATCAAGAAATGAAATATGAAGAAATTTCGGAAATTCTCGGCACAAGTGTTGGTGCCCTGAAAGCAAGTTATTTTCATGCCGTAAAAAAAATTGAAAGTTTTGTGAAATCAATTTAAACCAAACAGTTTATAAATAGTCAAAAAACCATGAAAAATTTTAGTTTAGAAAATCATCCAAAAATTCAATCTGGTTTTAAACTCCCAGAAGAACCGTATTTTGATTCTTTTTTTGAAAAAATAGCATCAAAAATAAATCACTCTGCAACAAAAAGCATTTCGAGGCACAAACAAAAACGAATTTGGTTTGCAACAATTGCAGCAACTCTAATTTTTGGTTTTTTGATAAATAATGATTATCAAAACAACATAACAAAACAATTAGTAGAAGAATTTTTGGTAACGGACAACAGTTTATCGATTTATGAAATTACAGAACAGCTTACAGATGAAGATATTACTACTTTGGAGCAACAAATTATTACGCATAAAACCTGAAAAATAGAACAAATTAAAAATTATTTATAAAAACAATCATGAAAAAATTATTTACCACAGGACTTTTAATTTTAGTGGCAATTGGTTTTGCACAAAATAGTCGCAAACAAAACAGAATAAAACAATTACAAATTGCGTTTATTTCAAACAAATTGGAACTCACATCAGACGAGGCACAAAAATTTTGGCCAATTTTTAATGGTTATGATGCCAAACAAATGAATTTAAGAACGCAAAAACGACTTTTGAATTTTAAGTTAAAACCAAATAATTCGCAATCGCTTGCAGAACGGGATTTGGCAAAATTATTAGAAGAGTCTGAAAAAATTGAAACCAGTCTCCAGCAAAACCGAAAACAATTTATTCGCGATTTGCAAAATATAATCCCAATTCAAAAAGTATTAATATTCAAACAATTAGAATTAGATTTTAAACAAAATCTACTACAACAGCTAAAAAATCGCAACAAAGATTGATTCTATAACATTTGCTGTAGCAGACGCAAAAACAATTCTTAATTAAAAGTCATGTTTTTGAAAGTTTGAATAATATATTTTTGTATTTTCGATGCATTATAAATTTATCAAAATATAAAAATGAAAAATATATTTGTACTGACATTACTGACTTTGTCAATTATTTTTTATGGGCAAAAAAAGAAACCAGTTAAAATCCCACAAGTAGAAATTGCAAAATCAATTGCAAAGAATGGTAATCTAACTGCAGACCTTATAGCTTCAAATTTTGTGTTAACAATCGATAACAAAACAACTTCTAAAGACACAATTGTATTGTGTAAAGCAACCAATGGTAAAATGCCGTTAGATGTAAAAATTCAACCATTTAGCACCAAAGGAACGTCACTTTATTTGATAACATGGACAGACAAATCAAAAACAGAATCGAAGCTACTAAAAGAAGACATAACAATAAACAATGCTGTTATTGTAAATCTTTTAACAAAATCTAAAATACACGTTAACAAACAATTATCTTCAGAAATCACAATGATTCAGTATTTGGACGTAAAGAAAACTGTGTCAGAAACTATACAAAAAAAACATTCAGAAGGGTATTCTTTTTTGTTACTAAATGATGGTGATTTTATCAAAAAAACAAAATCTAAAGAAATTAGATATTCATATAATAAGGCGAGTAACTTGTATGAAGAAAATCTAAAGAAAAAATAATTTTTTTTAAAAAGAAATGAAAAATAGTATTGCCGAAAAAATTGCAGATTTTCTTAATAACTATGAACCATTTAATAAGTTATCATTTGGTGATTTGACACGAATATCTGAGAAAATATTAATACTGAGTTTAGAAAAAAATGATTTTCTGTTTCAAATTAGTGACGTTTTGCACGAAAATTTTTATGTGATATCTTCTGGCACAATAAAACTTTTTTCGATGGCAGATGCTGAGGAGGTTTTGTTAAACAAATGTATCGCAGGCGACATTTTTGGGCTTCGACCTTTTTTTGCAAAAAATAACTATTTGATGTCTGCGCAAGCTATAGAAAATACAATTGTTTATGCCATTCCAATCTCAGTTTTTAGACCTTATATTGGTCAAAATACAGCTGTTTTAGATTTTTTATTACAAAGTTTTGCAAGTACAATTCCATCAAACCGCGCAGGTTTAGGCAGCATAAAAGATTCTGTAAATCCAACAGATCGGCAATCTGAAATTCAATTTTTTCAGGTTTTTGACTACAATAAAAAACCACTTTTAATTCAGCAAGATGCTATTGTACAGGTGGTTGCGCAAACAATGACCGACAATTTGCTAGATTGTGTGATTATTCACGAAAACAATATTCCAATTGGTGTAATTACCGATGTTGAACTTCGGATTAAAATTGCTACCGGAAAATTTTATATTACCACATTTGCAAAAAATATTATGTCTGAAGTGGTTTCGGTGTCAGAAAACATTTCGTTGTCAGAAGCGCAACTTGTGTTATTACAAAATAATGTCACGCATTTGGTCGTAACCAAAGACGGGACGGACAATAGCGAAGTTCGTGGCATTATTTCTCAACACGACTTGATAGCCGCACAAGCCAATAATCCAGGTGTTTTTATAAAAGAAATAAAACGTTCGATAACCGTCGAAAATCTTGTGCAAATAAGACAAAAACTTTCTGAATTTGTAAGGTTTTCTATTGAACGACGCATTCCAATATCGCATATAAATGTTATTGTTGGCGATATTAATTTGGCTTTTTATAGACGTTGCATAGAACTTTGTTTTTTAAAATTAGGCTCGGCTCCCGCACGATTTTCATGGTTTTGTGTTGGCAGTCAAGGCAGAAAAGAGCAACTTTTGTTAACAGACCAAGACAATTTTTTAGTATTTGAAGATGTAGCAGCTAACAAATATCAAATTGTTAAAGATTATTTTTTAGCATTGGCAAATCAAGTCAATTCAGATATGGCAACAATTGGGTACGCAATTTCTGTTGATGGGAATGTCGCTAGAAACCTGGATTGGTGCAAGTCATTATCAGAATGGAACAATCAGTTTTTAAATTGGATAAACAATCCTGGCGAAAAATCTGATGCTCGTTGCAAAATATTTTTTGATTTTGAAATTGCATATGGCGAAGAAAAAATTGAACAAATTTTACACAAAACAATTCTTGAAAACGCATCTAAAAACAAAAAATTTCTTGCTTTTTTGGCAACAGATTCGTTGAAGAAAGAACCACCTTTAAACTTTTTTAAAAATTTTGCAGTTGAAGAAAGTGGGCAATTCAAAGAAAAATTTGACTTAAAAGAAAAAGTTATTGCGATGTATACAGATGTCGCGAGGGTTTTGGCGTTAAGTCAGGGTTTTATTGGGTTAAACAACACCAATTCAAGATTCAAGCAACTTGCAATTTCTGAACCGAAATATGCCGAAGTTTATACCGAAGCTGCCGATAGCTTTTTGTCGATTTGTCAATTTAAAACTAATGAAGGTTTAAAGTCAAATAGCGACGGACGGTTTTTGAATATTGATAAGCTGTCTAAATCTGATAGAGAAAAACTTAAACAAAATTTTGAATCGCTGAATGATTTAGAAGATATTGTCAAAAATAAATTTTCGCTAACCTATTTTTCTTAACAAAAATGCTTGATTGGCTGAAACCAAATAGAAATTATCCAGAATTTTGGAAAAACTATCTTAAAGAAATTGACGAAAAATCAAGCCGTTTTGTTGTGTTGTCTTTAGAAGTACAATTAGACCAAAAATCTGAAAAAAGTATTGCCAGTATTGGCGCTGTAACTATAATTGACAACAAAATTTTGGTTGCAGACTGTTTTGAAGCGGCGGCTACTGAAAAAATATTAGTTGATGACGTACAAAATATAACTGTCCGACCCATAAACTTAGATGAAAAACAATCTGTCGAAAAATTTGTCAATTTTATATCAAATGCTACTTTAGTTGGTCATAGAATAGACATTGATTTGCAAATAGTAAATCAAGTTTTAAAAAACATGAACTGTGGCGAAATAAAAAATCAAGCCATTGACTTGGAAGTGATGTTTAGAAAGTGGAAAAATATAGCAGACAACAAACAAATCGAAGTAAAATCTATTCTTGACACTTTTGAAATAGAACAGTCTGAGAGGACTTCTGCTGTTTATGATGCATTAGATTTGGGTCTAATATTTTTGAAACTCAAAAAACGATTAGGGTTTTAGCAAAATAATTTTTTCAAATCGACCATGATTTGATATTGAAATATTTATATTTTTAATGTTATTTTCAAAATAAAACGGTCTATTATTTTTTTTCTGAATATTGTTTCTATTATGTAAGAGAACGATATTATCAAACATTTTTTTGTTTTTTAGAACAAAAGAATGTACCGTTATGCCATCAAAGTTAGTTTTTGAAACAAAAGAATGATTATCAATTTTAACTTTTGATATTGGCAAATCTAAATCAAAACACTCAAAGTATTTTGGATTAAAAACTGTAATTTTTGATTTTCTATTCCAAATTTTATAAGCGCTTTCTTTGATTGTCCAAATTTTCCAAAATGCAAGTTCTTGATTTATAGAATTTTGGATGTATTCTATTTCATTTTTTGAACATACTTTCTCTAAAAATCTAGGTCGTTGCCAATTTGATTGTGTTCGAGCAAGTTGCAAATCAACAATGTCGTTTCCTATCATTGTCTTGCTGCCATTTTGGTTTCTATAATGTCGATGGTATTTTTTATGTCAAGCATTCTTGCCATATCGTCATTATCAATCACGATTTCAAACGCATCTTCAACGTCAAGAATAATATCGACCAGATTAGCAGAATTTATCTGCAAATCATTGATAAAGTCAGTCGATTCTGTCATGTTTTCGAATTCAGTTTGATTGTTTACAAATGGTTTTACAATCGTTTTTAGTCTTGATAATATTTCGGATTTTGTCATTTTAATAAAATTTGTGTCAGCAAGAATAAGGGTATTTTTGATGAATTGTTTTTGATAATGCCTATCTCGTCTAGTTTTCTTTTCGGTAGCACGTTTTGCATTTCTTTTGTCGTGCACAATATCGTCTAGCCTATTCAGGTCATCAATTTCTTTTATATCATTCGGGGAATTACGTCGGGGCATAGTGCTAAAGTACAAATTTTTTGAAAATAACACAACCATTGACGTCGCCAAAACCAAAACTTGCTTTGGCTACGATATTAATTTCTTGTCGAATGAGGTTTTGTGGAATTGATCTTCTGTCGATTATATTCAAAATATCAAGATTCAAATCTTCGCAATTGATGTTCGGAAAAATAATATTTTCATGAATCTGCAAAACTGTCGCTACTGATTCGATACTTCCTGCGGCCGACAAACAATGCCCTACCATCGATTTTAAAGAATTTATAGGCGGAAAATCTGTTCCAAATCTATTTAGTGCTTTTGCCCAGTTTTCTATTTCAAACGCGTCTTTTGAAGTTGCAGTTAAATGTCCGTTTATGGCATCGATTTCAATAGCGGATATTCCAGCATTTAAAATGGCGTCTTTTATGCATTTTTGAACTGCAATTGGGTTTGGTGCGGTCATTGTTCCGCCACCGCGTTGCCCGCCAGAATTTATGTTTCCGCCTAGAATCTCGCAATAAATCCTAGCATCACGAGCACGTGCTGTTTCTAAATCTTCTATAACCAATGCTCCTGCTCCACTACTTGGCACAAAGCCCGAGGCGGTTGCAGACATTGGTCTTGAACCTTTTTCGGGTTCGAGATTGTGCTTGAAAGTACAAACCTTCATGGCATCGAATCCGCCCCAAATATAAGGCCCAAAATCTGAGGTGCTGCCTGCCAAAATGCGTGTTGCCTGTCCAGATTGTATTCGGTCAAAAGCCATCATGATACTTTCTACGCCAGTTGTGCAAGCAGATGAGTTTGTGGTGACTACGTTCCCCAATCCAAGCTTGCCCCCTAAATATGCACTAACGCCAGAATTCATGGTTTGTGCCACGGCCGTGCTGCCCAATCTGCGGGTTTGAAAATTATCTATTTTGTAAATACTTTCGCGAAATTTATCAATGCCCGATGTACCTGTGCCAAATATAGTCCCTGAATTCCAATCGGGATTTTCATTCTTTTCTACTAATAATCCAGCATCTTTCCAAGCGTCTAGACCCGCAACAACCCCGTATAATATTCCTGTTGAATTAAAATTGCGAAGTTCTAATTCAGAAAAATATTGCAATGATTTTTCTATTGAAATTTCTGGTTTTCCTGATATTTGGCAGGAGAATTGAAGTCGTTCTAATTCTGAATCGTGCTTGATGCCAGAAATGCCCTTTTTTATGGCATTTGCAAACGACTCAAGACCAACGCCATTTGGCGAAACGACTCCGAGGCCAGTTATTACAACTCTTTTCAATTTATTTTAGATTGTTGATTTTTTTCAGATACTAAAATTCCAGACAAATTCCCTTGGCAAATAACCTCGTTTTTAGCGTTTAGCATTTTTACTTTACATTTCAATTTTCCGAATCTAAAATATATTTTTTCTGAAAGTACCGTTACTTTTTCGTTTGGATATACAGGATTCAAAAACTCGATTTCTGATGAGGTCATTACAAATAATGATTGTTGAATTTCATTTTTTATCAAAAAAATTCCTAGACAAACCAAGCCAATTTGCGCCATCGTTTCTATCAAAATTACACCGGGCGTGATTGGGTTATCTGTAAAATGACCTTTGTAGAAATCTAGATTTTCGTTAAAAGTAAAACACCCTTCGACTCCGTTTTCATTAATGTTGAGAATCTCATCAACAAATAAAAACGGTTTTGAATATGGTAGTTTTGATATAATTTCTTTTGAATTCATAACTTATTATTCTGTCAAAGCCATCTTCTTGGGAGAGTTTGTTGGGCTATTTAAAATTTTAATAATACGCGCTGCGCCGAAAATCCAGGTCCAAAACTCAGCATTAATCCTTTTTCTTCTTTTTTAGGATTTTGATTCATAATTTCTTCTAAAACATACAACACCGTTGCGCTCGACATATTGCCATAAAGTCGCAAAATTTCTTTGGTAATATTTATATTTTTGTTCATATCTGCAAATAATTCTTCGACAATAGAAATGATTTTCTTGCCGCCTGGATGAAATATTAGATGATCTATATCATCGATTTTTAAGTTCTGTTTTGCTAAAAACGGATGAATAATTGCAGGAAAATGTGCTGCAATAGTTTCAGGTACTTCGATGTCCAAAACCATTTGCAGTCCTGAATTTGTGAGTTTGAAACCCATCATATCAATATTGTCATAAAAATGATACATTTCTTCGGCAACAACTTCAGGACCTAAATCATTTTCGTAAGACGACAGTAAAACACATGCGGCACCATCGCCAAAAATTGCAGCAGACACAATATTGGCCATCGAAAAATCGTCTAACTGAAAGGTTGCTGTAGGACTTTCAACTGCTACAACTGCTGCTCGTTTATTAGGGTTTGCTTTTAAAAAATTTTTGGCATATAAAATTCCTGAAATTCCAGCCGCACAACCCATTTCGGTAACTGGCAGTCGCACAATGTCTTGGCGCAGTTTCAAACTATTTATTAGGTATGCATCTAATGACGGGATCATGATTCCGGTGCAAGAAACCGTAATGATATAATCCAAAGATTCAGGTTGCCAATTGGCTTTTTTGAGTACTTTTTCTAAAACTTTTTCGCCTAAATCTATAGTTTCTCTGACATAAATATCGTTGCGTTCGGCAAAAGATCTTTCTGTAAAAACTTCTATTGGATCCATTATTGAATATCGCTTGTCCACTGCTGCGCCTTCAAATATTTTTTTGACTTTTCTAATAAAACGATCGTCTTGGTCAACAAGCCAAGCATCTAAAAACGTTAAGATTTCGGATGTTGCTCGTGAATATTTTGGTAGTTGCTTGGCAACCGATACTATTTTTACGCTCATTTTCAATTACAATAACAATGTCAAAAATCAATTACAATAACAATTTAAATTTCAATTTTCAGAACCATATATAAAACTTAATTATCAAACTATTAAACTTTTTAATCTTTAAACCTTCTAAACCTTCTAAACCTTTAAACTTTTAAAAATAATCCATTGGTATCGAAATGCCCATTTCCATTTGATTAGATATTTTTCAAAATTCAATTTCTTTGAAAAATATAATAATTCTTGTTTTTTAAAACCTCGTAAAATAGAGGTTAAACCATCGTGCTTGGTCATATTTTTCAGCATAAAAATTAGACATAAAACCTGAAAAAGTCGATAGGCAAATATGTTTCTGTGCAGGTCATTTATTATAATTCCAATTGATGAATTTTGATATAACTTCTTTAATAATTTTAGTATTTCTTCTTCCGAAAAGTGATGTATCGTCAAGGTACATAAAAAAATATCTGGCTGATAATTTTCAAATTCAGCATTAAAGATATTTTCTTTTTCAAACTTGATATTTGGATACGAAACCGATAATTTTTTTGCACAATCAATCGTGAATTGGTTGGCATCTATACCCGTAAGTTTGAAATTCAAATTGTTTTCTATGCCAAAGTCTGCAATTTTTCGGAGCATATCGCCGTTGCCACAGCCTAAATCTATTATCGAAATTTCTTTTTCTTTGTCGATAGATTTTATTAAATCTTCAATTCCGTTGATTGTGATTTTATTTCCGCCTAATAACTGATTGATTTTCGCAATTTTGATCAGTGCACTTTCAAGCTCACTGCCCGTCATCTCGAAATCGTCCATGATTTCTGGTGCTGATGTGCGGTTTTCTGTGCTTATAAACATACTTGCAATTGAAGTTTGATTTTGTTTTTGACCTAAAAAGGTTTCCCATGTGTGTTTTTGACAATCACAAAAACCACGTTTGGAATTTTTATAAAGATACGTATTAAAAACGTTGCAAGTTTTGGTTTTTGCAAAATATTAGAAATTGTTTGACCAAAAAAAAGTCGTTTTCTAAAATTATGATTCCATTGTTTACAGTATGTTTTTTCTAAATAATAACGAGATTCAATTTTATTTTGAAAATATTTATCTATTAATTCTGACGCAATTTTTGCTGACCGAATCGCCATTGCCATGCCGTTGCCACAAAGCGGATGAATCAACCCTGCGGAATCGCCAATCATCAAAATATGGTTTTCGGTCAAATGCTTTTTGTTAAAAGATATCTGACTAATTGTTAGTGGTTTATCAAAAATCATTGTTGATGTTTCAAAAAAATGTTTCAAAAATGGATTTTCATAAACAATACGGTTTTGAAATTCGGCGATGCTCTTGTAGGTTTTGAAAAGCAAATGATTTGTGATATAGCAAACATTTACGCGGTCGTTTTCGACTTTTGAAATGCCACAATATCCACCCGAAAAATTGTGCAGCCCCACCAAATTATTGTCGAAGTCTCCAAAATAATGTGCTTTTACAGCCAACCAATTTGATTTTCTTGAAATAAATTTTCTTTGTAAAGCTATGTCAATATTACTGCGTTTGCCAAATGCACCTAGCGCAATTTTTGAATTAAAAGTACCGTGATTATTGGTTTTGATTTCAAAAATATCATCAATGAAATTTATTGCCGAAACTTGGTCAAAAATGAATTTACAGCCGTTTTCGATAGCTTTTGTATAAAGATATTCGTCAAGAATGTATCTGCTAATGCCAAATCCACCGAGCGGAAGTTTTAGTTTTAGCGATTTTCCTGTGCAGGTCGAAAAATGTAAATCTGTGATTTTTGTAGGGTGTAAACTGTCAATATCTAAATCTAATGATTTGAAATAGGGCAAAACTTCGTTTGAAATATATTCGCCGCATACTTTGTGCCGCGGATAACTATTTTTTTCGATAACGGTAACCTGTTTGCCATTTTTAGATAAATGTATTGCTGCCGTTAACCCAGCAAGTCCTCCACCGATAATAACAATATTTTCTTGCTGCATATTTGTAAATATACGAAAACTGAAACGTTTATAGTTTTAAAATTATTAACAATAGTTTCAAAAAAATGCTTTTATGCTAAAAATATATAGTTTTTTAGGAGTGCTTTACACAAAATTATTAGACAAGACCAATTTTGTCGTTTAGCCCAGGTAGTAGCGGCATCCTTTTTTTCTTTAGGGGCTTTTTTTGCCCCAAAAGAAAAAAAGATATAGCGAATAACCGGACACAACTCGGAAATAAATCAGGATGTTAACAGCTCCAAAAATTTAGATTTTTCCTTCGCGAATTTCGTCTACAATTTCTGGATTCAATAACGTGCTGATGTCGCCAAAGTTGGTAAAGTCGCCTTCGGCAATTTTTCTGAGAATTCGTCGCATGATTTTGCCCGATCGCGTTTTGGGTAGTCCTGACACAAACTGAATTTTGTCGAGTTTTGCAATTGGTCCAATGTGGTCCGACACGTGCTGATTTATTTCGTTGGCAAGGTTGGTACGGTCACGAATTTCGCCGCTTTCTTTGAGTATCACAAAACCATAAAGTGCATTGCCCTTGATGTCGTGCGGAAAGCCAACAATGGCACTTTCGGCCACAGCAGGATGCTCGTTTATGGCGTCTTCAATAGGAGCCGTGCCTAGATTGTGCCCAGAAACAATGACAATATCATCGACCCGACCCGTGATTCTGTAATATCCAACTTCGTCGCGAAGTGCACCGTCTCCCGTGAAATATTTACCGGGAAAGGTCGAAAAATAGGTGTCTTTATATCGCTGATGGTCGCCCCAAATGGTACGTGCAATCGCTGGCCACGGAAACTTGATGCACAAACTGCCGTCGACTTGGTTGCCCTCGATTTCGTTGCGCTTATCGTCCATCAAAACGGGTTGAATTCCGGGTAGTGGTAGCGTTGCATAAGTTGGTTTTGTTGGGGTTACAAACGCAAGTGGCGATATCATGATGCCACCAGTTTCAGTTTGCCACCACGTGTCTACAACGGGGCAACGCTTGCCACCAACGTGGTCGTTGTACCAATGCCAAGCCTCTTCGTTAATGGGTTCGCCCACAGAGCCTATGACTTTCAAAGATTTAAGCGGATATTTTTGTACAAAATCTATGCTTTCTTTTGCCAAAGCCCGAATGGCAGTTGGCGCAGTATAAAATTGGGTAACTTTATGTTTTTCGATTACTTCCCAGAACCGAGAAAAATCGGGATAGGACGGAACACCTTCGAATAACACAGTCGTTCCACCGTTTAATAATGGGCCATAAAGAATATATGAATGTCCTGTTATCCAACCAATATCAGCGGTACACCAAAAAATATCATTCTCATCATGATTAAAAACATTTTTGAAGGTATACGCCGTATAAACCATATAACCCGCAGTTGTGTGAACCATTCCTTTTGGTTTTCCGGTTGAACCCGACGTGTAAAGAATAAATAACGGATCTTCGGCATCCATGATTTCGGCCACATTATTATCTGAAGCTGCATCGAGAAGTGGTTGCAACCATTGGTCACGAGTAGGATTCATTTTGATAGTTGTGTTGGTTCTTTTGGCCACCAATACGGATGAAACACTCGGGCAATTCACTAAGGATTCATCGATAATTCCTTTTAAATCAATGGTTTTATTGCCGCGAAATCCTCCGTCAGCGGTAATAACCATCTTACATTCGCTATCATTTATTCTTGCAGCAACTGCTGTTGCTGAAAATCCTGCAAAAACTACTGAATGTATCGCTCCAATTCTAGCACAAGCCAAAACAGAAATTGCTAGTTCAGGAATCATGGGCAAATAAATACAAACGCGATCACCTTTTGCGATGCCTTGTTCTCTGAGTACATTTGACATTTTACAAACCCGCTGGTGCAACTCATTATAGGATATATGTTGTGCTTCTTCGCCCGGATTATTGGGCTCAAAAATGATTGCCATTTTAGTTCCACGTCGCGCTAAATGCCTGTCGATACAATTTTTGACAATGTTTACTTTAGCTCCAGTAAACCATTTTACTTCGGCTTCGGCCATGTTAAAGTCTACTACTTTATCCCATTGTTGGTACCAAGTAAAATTTTCTTCAGCAATTTTCCCCCAAAATTTTCTTGGTTCTCGAATGGATTTATTATAATGTTTGAAATACTGTTCTAGATTGTCAATTTTGTAGTAACTCATGATTTTTTTATTAAAAGTAGTGCTGTATTGTAGTTAATTTACAAAAATAAGCATTAACCATTTATGTAGTAGTATTATCTATCCAAAAAACAATTATAATTTGTCTTTATCGTATTCTCCTTTTATTGCAAAATATCCAAAGGTACCAAGTCCTACTACTATTAAAGGTGTTAGAACAAATAATATTATAATGCCAAAAACCAAATCTTCTTGTTTTCCGGAATTTAATTTGGGTAAACCAAATACAAAAACACAAAAATAGGCTGATGCCAATGCTAAAAACAACCACACAATTCCTAAAATTCGTTTAATGAAATCCATATTAAAATAGTTTAATCGTTTATAGTTTCGTTTTTCCAACTCAAATAAATCATTCCGATCACAAAACAAACCGATGCAATTGCTATTGGATACCATAATCCGGATAAATAAAACTCGGGATTGCCATCGTTTTTTGCATTGGTTACAAAATAGGTTGAGACTGCAGGAAGAAGACCACCAAAAATTCCATTTCCTACATGGTATGGCAATGACATTGATGTGTAGCGTATTTTTGTTGGAAACATTTCAACAAGAAAAGCCGCAATTGGACCATAAACCATAGTTACAAAAATAACCTGAATCCAAACCAGAAAAATCAGCGCCCATTTGTCGTTTGTATTTAT